>NZ_JAELTZ010000021.1:0-73713 GCF_016429115.1 Aquitalea sp. ASV15
GCGCGAACAGCGTGCGGACCGCCTGGCTTTGCGTGCCTTGGCGGTGCATCAGGCTGTCCAGTTGCGGCAGATACAGATAGTGGAAGCCTGGCCTGCCTGCTGTTTGCAGGCAGCTGGCCAGCCACTGGAAAGCCTCGTCCATGCTGCGGTAGCTGTGACGGTCGGCCGAGCCGGCATGGTGCAGGCTGTAGGGAGAATCGGCAATGTAGTGTGGCTGCAGTATCTGCACCTGGCGGCCAAGCTGCGGCAGCAGGGGCGGACAAACCAGCAGGCGACTGGCCAGTTGCTGCGGGGTACTGCTGCTGGCTGCCGGGTGGCGCACGGTGAGCGGCAGCGGGGCGACGATTTCTGCTGGTGCATTGCTGCCACTGTCGCTATACAAATGCCAACCCACCAGGCCATGGCTGGCGGGCGACTGGCCGGTCATCAGGCTGGTAATCGCCGCTGCGGTGGTGGCCGGAAAGACTGAAGTCAGCTTGGCAAGCTGATGTTGGTACAGCTGGCTGTGCGGCCCCAGTCTGGCCAGCTGCTGACTGCCCAGCCCGTCGATCAGGATCACTACCACATGGCGATGCCGGCCAATACCGGCCAGCCATGGTGGGCAGAGTTCCGGCATGCCGGTTTGTGGGCCGCCCAGTCCGGCGCTCAGGCTGGCGCACAGGTTGAGCAGGCTACCACCCTGATAATCAGGCCAGTAACTGCCGGGGCAGAGAGTGGAAAGCAAGGAGGGCATGCAAGGTTCGCAAGGCTGCTGAATTTCCCCCAGCTTACAGGCATACTGTGGCCTCTTGCATTTTCTGTTTTCCGCCATGTCCTCATCCGAGCAAAACATCTGTCAACGCTGCGGCGCTTGTTGCGCTGCATTTCGCGTCAGTTTTCATCATTCCGAGCTGGATAGTGAACCGGGTGGCCGGGTGCCGGCGCGTCTGGCCGATGAGGAAACCGCCAGCACGGTGCGCATGCGTGGAACCGATTATGCCCGCCCGCGCTGCATCGCCCTGATCGGCCGGGTGGGGGAGTCGGTCAGCTGTGGCATCTATAGCGAGCGGCCGTCTCCCTGTCGCGAATTCGGTGCGCGGGCCAGCATCGGAATCTACGAAACAGCATGTAACCGGGCGCGTGCCCAACATGGCTTGCCGCCATTGCAACTGGACTGAAGGCCGGTCATGTCGCACTAGGAAATTTCCCGACCGCATCTATGCTGAAGAAACCTTCCAGGCAGTATTGCAGAGCGGATTGTCTGGTGGTGCGAAGTCTCCACCTCGGTCAGCCAGCAGGGCGGTTGACCGAACCTGCCCCGGCCAGCGCGTCGGGGCTTTTTTGTGATGCGCCACAATGAAAAAACCGGGCGGAAGGCCCGGTTTGCAGTGCAGACAAGACAGCTGTTTACGGACGTTCCACTGCCAGTGCAACACCCATGCCGCCACCGATACACAGGGTAGCCAGGCCTTTCTTGGCATCACGACGCTGCATTTCGTGCAGCAGGGTAACCAGTACGCGGCAGCCGGATGCGCCAATCGGGTGACCCAGGGCAATGGCGCCACCATTGACGTTGACCTTGTCGGCAGACCAGCCCAGCTCGCGTGCCACACCCAATGCTTGTGCGGCAAAGGCTTCGTTGGCTTCCACCAGGTCCAGCTCTTCCACGGTCCAGCCAGCTTTTTCCACCGCCTTGCGGGTGGCGGCAACCGGGCCGATACCCATGATTTCCGGAGCGCAGCCGGTCAGGGCGTAGCCACGGATCACCGCCAGCGGCTTCAGCCCCAGCTGATCAGCCTTGGCGGCCGTCATCAGCATCACGGCAGCAGCGCCGTCATTGATGCCGGAAGCGTTGCCGGCAGTGACAGTACCGTCTTTCTTGAAGGCCGGGCGCAGCTTGGCCAGGGTTTCGGCGGTGGTGCCGGCCTTGATGTATTCGTCGGTATCGACGGCCACCGGATCGCCCTTGCGCTGCGGTACCAGTACCGGAACGATCTCATCCTTGAACTTGCCAGCCTTCTGGGCGGCTTCGGCACGATTTTGCGATGCCAGGGCCAGTGCGTCCTGCTCTTCGCGGCTGATGCCGTATTTCTCTGCCACGTTTTCGGCAGTGATGCCCATGTGGTACTGGTTGTACACATCGGTCAGACCGTCGGCCACCATGGTGTCCACCAGCTGGGCATTGCCCATGCGGAAGCCGTCACGCGAGCCCGGCAGGATGTGCGGCGACAGCGACATGCTTTCCTGACCACCGGCAATCACGATTTCGGCATCGCCATTGGCAATGGCCTGGGCAGCCAGATGCACGGCGCGCAGGCCGGAGCCGCACACCACATTGAGGGTGGTGGCCGGGGTGGAGATGGGCAAGCCAGCCTTGATCAGGGCCTGGCGGGCCGGGTTCTGGCCGACACCGGCGGTGAGCACCTGACCCAGAATCACTTCGCTGACGTCTTCCGGCTTGACGCCGGTCTGGGCCAGCAGGCCCTTGATGACGGTCGCGCCCAGTTCCGGAGCCGGAACCTTGGCCAGTGCACCACCAAAGCTGCCTACGGCAGTACGCAGGGCTGCAACAATTACGACATCTTGCATAGTTAATTCTCCGTTATGGTTTTGGGGTGGGGTGGCCCCTGTCTGGAGCCAGTGCCCGGCGTCCATGCGCCGGGCATCAGGTGATTATTGCAGGCTGGCTACCGTGCTGGGCATGGCCTTGGCCAGGACGTAAGTGCCAGGTGCGGCCACCAGCGCCGGGAACTCCTTGCTGCCGGCGGTCTTGGGGGCGGCAACCTTTTTGCCGGATTGCGGGGCCAGCCAGCTGTCCCAGTCTTTCCACCAGCTGCCCGGGCGGCTTTCCGCACCTTCCAGCCAGGCTTCCGGATCTTCCGGCAGGTTTTCATTCACCCAGTAGTTGCGCTTGTCCTTGGTCACCGGGTTGATGGAGCCGGCGATGTGGCCGGACGCACCCAGCACGAAGCGGCGCGACGGGGCACCGGTCAGGTACTTGATGCCGGAGAAGGCAGACTTCCACGGTACGATGTGGTCTTCGCGCGCGGCAAACACGTACAGCGGAATGTCCAGCTTGCTGATGTCGATGGGCACACCACACAGGGTGATGGCGTTTTTCTTCACCAGTGCATTGTTCAGGTAGAACTGGCGCAGGAAGAAGGTATGCATCGGCAGCGGCAGGTCGACGGCGTCGTTGTTCCAGTACAAGAGGTCGAACGGTGCCGGGGTCTTGCCCATCAGGTAGTTGTTGACCACGTAGTTCCATACCAGGTCGTTGGCGCGCAGGCTGGCAAAGGTACGGCCGATTTCCTTGCCGCTGATGATGCCGCCATGAGCCAGCTTGGCCTCACGGCTCTTGACCAGGTTTTCGTCGATGAACACCTTGATTTCGCCCGGATCTTCGTGATCGATCAGCGAGGTCATGAAGGTGGCGCTGTCGATCAGCTTGATGCCCTTGGCCTGCATCACGCACAGCGAGGTGTTGAGGATGACGCCGCCCACGCAGAAGCCCAGTGCATTCATGCTGGGCTGTTTGGTGATCTTCTTCACGGTCTCGGCCGCGGCGATCACGCCCTGCTCGATATAGCTTTCCCAGGTGAAATGCTTCATTTCCGGTACGGCCGAGCGCCAGCTGATCAGGAACACCTTGTAACCCTGGGCGACAAAGTGGCGCACCATGGAGTTGTCCGGCTGCAGGTCCATCAGGTAGTACTTGTTGATGCAGGGCGGCACGATCAGCAGCGGCTTTTCGTACACTTCGGCGGTGGTCGGCGTGTACTGGATCAGTTCGATCAGGTCGTTGCGGAAAATGACTTCGCCCGGGGTGGTGGCGATATTCTTGCCGATCTCGAACTTGCTTTCGTCCGACATCGAGATATGGCCCTTCTGGAAGTCCTCGGCCATGTTCTTCATGCCTTCCACCAGGCTTTCGCCCTTGGTTTCCAGCGCCCGCTTGATGACTTCCGGGTTGGTCAGCATGAAGTTGGTGGGGGCCATGGCATCCAGGTACTGACGGGTGGCAAAAGCCAGTTTTTCCTTGGATTCCTCTTCCAATTGCGCCTGGTCGACCAGCTCGGTCATCCATTTGGAAGTCTGCAGATAGCTTTGCTTGAGGAAGCTGTAGAAGGGATGCTCGTTCCATTCCGGCGCCGCGAAGCGACGGTCACCGGCCGCTGCGGCCGGGGCAGCGCCGGCGGCAGGAGCCTTCTGGCCCAGAAACTGCATCCACATATTCATCTGCTGCTGGTACAGATTGGTTTGCATGGCCAGCAGCTGATTGGTGTTGTTCACCATCTGGTTCCAGGCGCCGGAAATCGGATTGGCTGCCGCATCCAGCGGCATGCCTGCGGTCATCGAATTGACAAACTGCTGCATCCACTGCTGATTGGCCTCGGAGAGGCTGGAGAAGAAGCTCTCCAGGGAAGTGGTCGTGTCCTGAGTCAAGGTAAATCTCCTTAACATGCCGTGAGAGGTGGATGGATACGTCCTGCCCTGGCTGGTCGGGGGTGCCGCCGCCGGGGGGTACTCGCTGACTGTAACAGGACTGTATGACATTTTCACCGGGTGAAGGTAGGCCGGATGGAAAAAATCCACAGCAGGGGAAGGGCTGTTGCGGCGATGCACAAATCATGTCCATGTCCTTAACCCAATTGCCCCAAAGCATGGGCCCTGCTTACAGCTGGCGACAGTACCGGCAGAAACGCCAAGGTGCTGCATGCTAACAGAATACGCGCGCTAAATGACAAAAGGATAAATTGCGCATTAGCCCAAGCGGGGCTACATCTGGGATAATTGCGGTCCTGAACCGGGAGGATTTCACTATGGCAGTGGTCAGACTCAATGGCGTCGAGCAAGGTGTCGGCAATATTTTCTGCATCGGACGCAATTACGCCGCCCATGTGGCCGAACTGGGCAATCAGCAGGAAGAAGAACCGCTGGTGTTTCTCAAGCCCACTTCCGCTCTTACGCTGAGCGGGCAGGACATCGTGCTGCCAGCCTATTCTGCAGATGTTCACCATGAGTGTGAGCTGGTGCTGCTGATTGGCAAGGGTGGCAATGACATTCCCGAAGTAGACGCCTTGTCCCACATTGCCGGCCTCGGTATTGGCCTGGACCTGACGGCGCGCGATGTACAGAGCGAGGCCAAAAATGGCGGCAAGCCGTGGACCAAGGCCAAGGGTTTTCGCCATGCGGCCTGCGTGTCGGATTTTGTCGCGGCGGCGGCCGTCGAGGCCGGCCAGCCCTTCACCTTCAGCCTGCAAGTGAACGGCACTGTCCGCCAGCGCGGCGATACCAGCCTGATGCTGTTTCCGCTGGCCACCATCATCAGCTATCTGTCACGGATTTATGGCTTGTCCGACGGTGACCTGATCTATACCGGTACCCCGCAGGGCGTGGCAGCGCTGCGGCCGGGCGATGCCGTGCGGGCGCAGCTGGATGGCCTGGTGACTGCCGAGTGGACGGTGGCAGCATGAGCCGGCCAACCCAGGCAGAAGACGATGACAAGGTGCGGCTGGACAAGTGGCTGTGGGCTGCCCGTTTTTACAAAACCCGCCAGCTGGCGCACGAGGCGCTGGAGCTGGGGCGGGTGCTGGTGAATGGCGAGCGGGTCAAGGCTTCGCGCATTGTGCGTGAAGGCGATGCCTTGCTGCTGCGTATCAACCAGCTGGAATACCATGTCACCGTGTTGCAGCTGGCCACCCAGCGCCGGCCAGCCAAAGAGGCGGTGTTGCTCTACCGTGAAGACGAGGCGGGGCGGCAGGCACGCGAAGAGCGCATGCTGCTGCTCAAGGCCGAACATGCCAGTTTTCCGCATGGCGACGGCCGACCCACCAAGAAAGCCCGGCGCGATATCACGCGCTTCAAGGGCACCCTGTAATCGCGAGTACACCATGCCGGGCCGGCATGGTGTGTTGCCTGTCTGATTGTGCTCTGATGTCCGCTCCATCTGCTGTTTCCGGTGTTGCCACCCCTTCGCTGCGACCGTTTGCGCTGTTCTATTTTGCCTATTTCGCCTTTCAGGGCCTGTTCGGGCCGTTCTGGGGCCTGTATCTGGAGTCCCTGTCCTTCTCGGCATTGCAGATTTCCGTGCTGATGGCGCTGTCCACGCTGGCGCGTATTGCCGCACCCGGTTTCTGGGGCTGGTTGGCCGACCGCCAGGGACGTCGCCGCGCCATCATCATCAGCACTTCGCTGTGCTCGGCACTGGCTTTTGCCTTTGTCGGACTGGGGCAGGGCTTCTGGTGGATTTTCATCAGCCTGGCTGTGTCGCACTTTTTCTGGGCCGGCGCCTTGCCGCTGGTCGAGGCCAGTACCGCCTACCTGACACGGGCACAGCCTGGGCGCTACAGCCGGGTGCGGGTATGGGGGTCGATCGGCTTTGTCTGCCTGTCCATGGTGGGCGGCTATGTGCTGGATCTGATTCATCTGGCCAATCTGCCGTGGGCGCTGCTGTGCTTGCTGGTGCTGATTGTGCTGGCCGGCTGGCTGGTGCCGGATGTGACTGCGCAGCGCGAGCAGGCGGCTGTCGCGCCCATCTGGCACACGCTGCGCCAGCCCAGGGTGCTGGCGCTCTTCGGGTGTTGCTTCCTGATGGCGTATGCGCACGGGCCTTATTACACCTTTTACTCCATCGGTCTGCGCCATGCCGGCTACGACAAGGGGGCCATCGGCCTGTTGTGGTCGGTGGGGGTGATCAGCGAAATCCTGGTATTCCTGTTGATGCCGCGCATCATGGGCCGCTTTTCGCTGGAGCGGCTGATGCTGGTGTCCTTGCTCACCGCGGTGTTGCGCTTCCTGCTGATTGCCACGGTGGTCGGGCATCCGGCATGGGCGGTTCTGGCGCAAAGCATGCATGCGCTGACTTTTGGCCTGCATCACGCCACCTCGGTCGGGCTGATTCACCGCTTGTTTGCCGAACAGCACCAGGGCCGGGCGCAGGGGCTGTACATCATCGCCTCCTTCGGCATTGGCGGCAGCACCGGCGGGCTGGTGGGCGGCCTGTTGTGGCCGCATGGCGGCATGCTGCCCACCTTTGGCATGTCGGTGCTGGCGGCGGCGCTGGGTGTGCTGCTGTGCTGGCGCTATTTGCGGCCCCAGCCGGCAAGGCTTACTGCAGCAGCATGATGAGCTTCAGTTCGGGCGAGGCCGCCAGATTGAGTGTCAGTTGCTGGTAGACCAGCCGGCCACGCTGCGGATGGTTGAAGGCGCGCTCGCCGCCTTCGCGGCCTTGCACATCGTGTTGTTGCCACAAGCTGTCGAACTCGGCGCTGCCCAGGCGCAGCGTGTCCACCCATTGCTGGATGGTGCTTTCCTCCAGCCGCTCGCCGGCATCCGCGCGAAATTCCGCCACCATGCGCCGGGCCCGGGTCGGCCAGTCTTCCACCAGCAGGCGCGAGGCCGGCTGCAGGAACATGAAATCCAGCAGATTGTGCCGCGCCAGCGGCTGGTCCAGCCAGCCACAGAACAAATCCTGCGCCAGGGCATTCCAGGCCAGGGCATTCCAGTGGCCATCCAGCACATAGGCGGGGCTGGTGATCACGCTGACGGCTGCAGCCAGTGCCTCGCGTGCCTGCGGATTGCGCTCGGCCGGCCGTTCCTGCGGGTTTTTCAGCCCGGCCAGCTTGAACAGATAATCACGTTCGGCATGGGTCAGCAGCAGGGCATCGGCCAGCCGCGACAGCGTGGGTGCCGATACCGACTGGCTGCGGCCTTGTTCGATCCAGGTCAGCCAGGTGGGGCTGATGCCGCACAGGGCGGCCACTTCCTCGCGCCGCAAACCCTTGGCGCGACGGCGCACCCCGGCGGGCAGGCCGGCTTGTTGCGGGCTGAGGCGCTCGCGGTGGGCGCGGATGAATTCACCCAGCGGGCTGCTGGTCTTGCTGCTGCTCATGCGGTTTCCCTTTGAAGACAAGCTCAACGTGGTAGTGCCAGTACTAGTATAAATGCTTATCTTGTACTAGGAAAAAAGCTGAGACATGATGTCAGGCAACAGCAAGCATCATCACGGCTGCCAGATGCATGAGGCCGGGCTCATCCGCCTTGTAGTGCGCGCTGGCAGCGTGACAGAATGACTGCAAATCCGGCAAACCGGCGGCGCTGCCGCCATCAACGAGCAGGAAGCCATGACAGCACAAACTCTTTACGACAAGCTCTGGTCCAGCCATGTAGTGCGGGAAGAGGCCGACGGCACCGTACTTCTGTATATCGATCGCCACCTGGTGCATGAAGTCACCAGTCCGCAAGCCTTTGAAGGGCTGAAACTGGCCGGGCGCGGCCTGTGGCGGGTCGATTCGGTGGTGTCCACTGCCGACCACAATACCCCGACCGACCATTGGGACGAAGGCATCAAGGACCCGATCTCGCGCCAGCAGGTAGAAACCCTGGACGCCAATATCAAGTCCTTTGGCGCGCTGGCTTACTTCCCGTTCAAGGACAAGGGGCAGGGCATCGTGCATGTGATGGGGCCGGAGCAAGGTGCCACCCTGCCGGGCATGACCGTGGTCTGTGGCGACAGCCATACCTCCACCCATGGTGCTTTCGGCGCACTGGCGCACGGCATCGGCACCTCGGAAGTGGAGCACGTCATGGCCACCCAGTGTCTGGTAGCCAAGAAATCCAAGAACATGCTGGTGAAAGTGAATGGCCCGCTGGCAGCCGGCATCACCGGCAAGGATGTGGCGCTGGCCATCATCGGCAAGATCGGTACTGCTGGCGGCACCGGCTATGCCATCGAATTCGGTGGCGAAGCCATTCGCAGCCTGTCGATGGAAGGCCGCATGACCTTGTGCAATATGGCCATCGAAGCCGGCGCCCGCTCCGGCATGGTGGCGGTGGATGACAAGACCATCGACTACGTCAAGGGCCGCCCGTTTGCCCCTGGCGTGGCCGACTGGGATGCCGCCGTGGCCTACTGGAAAACCCTGCACTCGGATGAGGGCGCGCATTTCGACGCTGTTGTCGAGCTGGATGCCAGTGAAATCAAGCCGCAAGTCACCTGGGGCACCTCGCCGGAAATGGTCACCGACATCGATGGCAGCGTGCCGGACCCGGCCGCCGAAGCCGATCCGGTCAAGAAGGGCAGTATTGAACGCGCACTGTCCTATATGGGCCTGACCGCCAATACCCCGGTGAAAGACATTCCGGTCGACATCGTGTTTATCGGCTCCTGTACCAACTCCCGTATCGAAGACCTGCGCGAAGCTGCTGCGGTAGCCCGTGGCCGTAAAAAGGCCGCCAGTGTGAAGCAGGTGCTGGTGGTGCCGGGTTCCGGCCTGGTCAAGGCCCAGGCTGAAGCCGAAGGGCTGGACAAGATTTTCATCGAGGCCGGTTTCGAATGGCGTGAGCCGGGTTGCTCCATGTGTCTGGCGATGAATGCCGACCGCCTGCAACCGGGCGAGCGTTGCGCCTCTACCTCGAACCGCAACTTCGAAGGCCGTCAGGGCCAGGGTGGACGTACCCATCTGGTGAGCCCGGCCATGGCTGCCGCGGCGGGCATTGCCGGTCATTTTGTTGATATCCGTAGCCTGTAAGTACGAGAGGAGTTCCGATATGAAACAGTGGTTGCTGATTGTACTGGCGACATTGGCCCTCACTGCCTGCAATACCATGCGTGGCATAGGCCAGGATGTTTCCAAGGGTGGGCAGGCGATTGAAAACGCCGCCAAGGATGTTTCCAATAAAATGTAGATTGGCCAAAGCGCGGGGCAAACCGTTGCTCCGCCTTGCCGAATACAAGCGATGGGCTTTGCTGCCCGTGAAATGGCATAGCGATGAAAGCATTTACTACCCTGAGCGGACTGGTTTGTCCGCTTGACCGCGCCAATGTTGATACCGACGCGATCATCCCCAAGCAGTTTCTGAAATCGATCAAGCGTTCCGGCTTTGGCCCCAACCTGTTCGACGAGTGGCGCTATCTGGACCACGGCGAACCGGGCATGGACAACAGCGTGCGCCCGCTCAATCCGGATTTCGTGCTGAACTTCCCGCGCTACCAGGGGGCACAAGTGCTGTTGGCGCGTGAAAACTTCGGCTGTGGCTCCAGTCGCGAACATGCGCCGTGGGCGCTGGATGACCAGGGCTTCCGCGTGGTGATCGCCCCCAGCTTTGCCGACATCTTCTTCAATAACTGCTACAAGAACGGCCTGCTGCCGATTGTTCAGCCGGCCGAGGTGGTGGATCAGTTGTTCCGCGAATGTGAAGCGCAGGAAGGCTATACCCTGACCGTGGATCTGGCGGCGCAAACCATCACTACCCCGACGGGGCAGGTGTTCAGCTTCGACATCACCGAGCACCGCAAGCACTGTCTGCTGGGTGGCCTGGATGAAATCGGCCTCACCTTGCAGCATGCCGAGCAGATCAAGGCCTACGAGGCGGCGCGCCGTCAAGCACAGCCCTGGTTGTTTGCCTGACAAGAGGACCGCCTAATGGGACAGCGTTACCCGGCACTGAATGATGGCCATGTCCGTTTCATCGAAGAGCAGCACCTGTTTTTCGTGGCGACAGCCATGGCGGACGGTCGGGTCAACCTGTCCCCCAAGGGCATGGACGCCTTGCGGGTACTGTCGCCGGAGCGGGTGCTGTGGCTGAATGTCACCGGCAGCGGTAATGAAACGGCGACACACCTGCAACACAACCCGCGCATGACCCTGATGTTCTGCGCCTTTGCTGGCAAGCCGTTGATCCTCCGCCTGTATGGTCAGGCCAGGGCCATCCACCAGGGCGATGCCGAGTGGGAGGCGCTGGCGGCCTTGCTCCCCGCCTTGCCCGGTGCGCGCCAGCTATTTGACCTGACCGTGGAGCTGGTGCAGTCATCCTGCGGCATGTCGGTGCCATTCATGGATTACCAGGGCGAGCGCGAACAGCTGAATGACTGGGCGAAAGCCAAAGGCCCGGAAGGCATTCGGCAGTACTGGCAGGACCGCAACCAGACCAGTCTGGATGGCGTGGCCAGCGGAATTGTGGAAAAGAGTCGCCAGCAGCGCTGACGGGGAGGGGGAGCACAAAATGCGAGCCAATATGGGGTTTCTGTATCGCCATCTGCTGCTCACCTTTGTCCTGCTGGGCCTGAGTTTTTTAATGTTTGGCGCAGCCACCGTCAATCTGGCCATCTTGCTGAACCTGAACATCCATTTGTGGCTGGATGTAGGCTGGCAGGCTGCCATGGATGGGGCCCTGAGCCAGTTATTGCAACTGCTGGGGCTGGGGTATGCCGCCATGCTGATGTATATCGTGTTCAAATGCTGTGAGCGGGTGCTGGTGGAGAGCCTCACCCGGCGGCATGACAATTAGACGGAGTGGGCAGTGCCGGGCCGCCCCCGGACTTGTCCGTCAATAATCCAGGGATAAAGAAGGAATCATCATGAAAATCGCCGTATTGCCGGGTGACGGCATTGGTCCGGAAATCATTGCCCAGGCACGCCGCGTGCTGGACGTGCTGCGTCAGGATGGCCTGCCCATCGAGCTGGAAGAAGCCCCGCTGGGCGGTGCCGGCTACGATGCCTATGGCGTGCCGTATCCGGAATTCACCCAGAATCTGTGCCGCGCAGCCGACGCCGTATTGCTGGGCGCCGTGGGCGGCCCGCAATATGACAAGCTGGATCGCCCGCTGCGCCCGGAGCGCGGCCTGCTGGCCATCCGCAAGGACCTGAACCTGTTTGCCAACCTGCGCCCGGCCATCCTGTATCCGGAGCTGGCCAATGCCTCCACGCTGAAGCCGGAAGTGGTGTCGGGCCTGGACATCATGATCGTGCGCGAACTCACCGGTGACATCTACTTCGGCCAGCCGCGCGGCATTGCCGTCAATGAACTGGGCGAGCGCGAAGCCTACAACACCATGCGCTACAGCGAGAGCGAAATCCGCCGCATCGCCCATGTGGCCTTTGGCATCGCCATGAAGCGCAACAAGAAGCTGTGTTCGGTGGACAAGGCCAATGTGCTGGAAACCACCGAGTTCTGGAAAGAAATCATGATCGACGTGGCGCGCGACTACCCGCAGGTGGAGCTGAGCCATATGTATGTGGACAATGCCGCCATGCAGCTGGTGCGCAATCCCAAGCAATTCGACGTGATGGTGACCGGCAATATCTTTGGCGACATCCTGTCCGACGAAGCCTCCATGCTCACCGGCTCCATCGGCATGCTGCCATCGGCCTCGCTCGACCAGAACAACAAGGGCCTGTACGAGCCTTCGCATGGTTCTGCCCCGGACATCGCCGGCAAGAACCTGGCCAATCCGCTGGCCACCATCCTGTCGGCCGCCATGATGCTGCGCTACACCTTTGCCCAGGAAGAAGCCGCCCAGCGTGTGGAAAATGCCGTCAAGACCGTACTGGCCCAGGGCTACCGTACCGGTGACATCTTCGAGGCCGGCTGCGAGAAAGTCAGCTGCTCCGGCATGGGCGATGCCGTGGTGGCGGCGCTGTAAAAAAAACTTCACCCGGATAGGGTTGACCCCATTGCCTCCTGCGCTATCGCGCTGCACAATGGAGTAATAAAAATACTTGGCCCGCTAACGCTTGCGTTGACGGGCCAATCGCAACTTTAGAGACAGATCCCAGGAGAAACCCGTGAAAGTAGGCTTTGTAGGCTGGCGTGGCATGGTTGGTTCCGTGCTGATGCAACGTATGCGTGAAGAGAACGATTTCGCTGTCATCAACGAACCGGTGTTCTTCACCACTTCCAATGTCGGCGGCAAGGGCCCGGACATCGGCCGTGACGTACCGGCATTGAAAGACGCCAAGAACATCGACGAACTGAAGGCCATGGATGCCATCGTCACCTGTCAGGGCGGCGACTACACCAGCGACATCTATCCGAAACTGCGTGCTGCCGGCTGGAATGGCTACTGGATCGACGCCGCTTCCACCCTGCGCATGGCTGACGATGCCGTCATCGTGCTGGACCCGGTCAACCGCAACGTGATTGACAGCGCACTGGCCAAGGGCGTGAAAGATTATATCGGCGGCAACTGTACCAACTCCATCATGCTGATGGGTATGGGCGGTCTGTTCCGCGAAGGTCTGGTGGAATGGGTTTCCTCCATGACCTACCAGGCTGCTTCCGGCGGTGGTGCCAACCACATGCGCGAGCTGATCAAGGGCATGGGCGTGGTACACGCTGCCGTGGCCGACGAGCTGGCTACCCCGTCTTCCGCCATTCTGGAAATCGACCGCAAGGTGGCTGCCGCCATCCGCGAAGACGTGCCGACCGAATTCTTTGGCGCACCGCTGGCTGGTGGTCTGATCCCGTGGATCGACAAGCAGCTGGATAACGGCCAGTCCAAGGAAGAATGGAAGGGCCAGGCCGAGGTCAACAAGATCCTGGGTACCGACGCCACCATTCCGGTGGACGGCCTGTGCGTGCGCATCGGCGCCATGCGTTGCCATAGCCTGGCACTGACCGTGAAACTGAAAAAAGACCTGCCGCTGGCAGAAATCGAAGCCATCATCAAGTCCGGCAACGACTGGGTGAAGTGGGTGCCGAACGACCGCGAAATCAGCGTCAAGGAACTGACCCCGGCCGCCATCACCGGTGGCCTGGAAGTCGGTGTTGGTCGCGTGCGCAAGCTGAACATGGGTGGCGAATACCTGTCGGCCTTCGTCATCGGTGACCAGCTGCTGTGGGGTGCGGCCGAACCGCTGCGCCGCATGCTGCGCATCCTGATCGAGCGCTGATTCAGCTTGAAATAGACTTAAGGCTTTAACCGGACTGTCGCCGGAATCGACTACACTGCAAAGGGCGCCTTAACGCGCCCTTTGCTTTTGGCTGAGGTACAATCAGCCTTTTCCAAGAATGTAAGGATTTATTCGGATGATGCAGCTTGCTGTGGTAGGTGCCGCTGGCCTGGTCGGCCAATCTGTTCTCGAACTGCTGGCCCAGCGCCAGTTCCCGGCGGAGCGGGTGTTTGCCGTGGATGGCCCGGAGCATGAAGCGTCTACCGTCAGCTATGGCAATCTGGAACTGGATATCCGTCAGCTGGATGAATTCGGTTTCGAGAATGTGGCGCTGGCCATCTTTGTCGCCGGCAGCGATGTGGCGCGCGAATATGTTCCGCAAGCCCGCGCCGCCGGTGTGACCGTGATTGACTTCAGCGATGCCTACCGGCTGGATGCGGAAGTGCCGCTGGTGGTGCCGTCTGTCAATGGCGACCAGCTGCAAGATCTGGAAGCCGGTGCGCTGGTGGCTGCGCCCAACTGCACCGTCACGCCGCTGGCCATGGCGCTGCGTCCCTTGCTGCCCTTGCAGCCCAAGCGTCTGACCGTGGCAACTTACCAGTCGGTTTCCGGCGCGGGTCAAAAGGCGCTGGAAGAACTGGCCGAGCAAACCACCGCCTTGTTCTCGCAACGCGAATCGGAAAATGTCGTATTTGAAAAGCGTATCGCCTTTAATGTGCTGCCGCAGATTGGTGCACTGGATGAAGACGGTATGGCCGAAGAAGAGCGTTCGATCGTGCTGGAATTGCGTCGCCTGTTGCAACAGCCGCAATTGCCGATTGAGGCCAGCGCAGTGCGTGTGCCGGTTTTCTTCGGACACGCCTGGGCGGTCAGCCTGGAAGTCGCTGCCGATATTGATCTGGTGCAAGTCAGAAACCGTCTGTTGGCGGCAGGATTGCAATGCGTCACCGCCGAGCAGCACGGCGGTTATATTACGCCAATGGAAGCAACCGGTAATGACGGCATATGGATCAGCCGCCTGCGCAAAACCGCAAATACCATTCAGTTCTGGCTGGCGGCAGATAATGTCCGTGTCGGTGCCGCATTGAATTGCGTGCTGGTTGCCGAGGCCATGTATAAAGCAGGCGTGTTTGAATAAGAATAAATGTAAAGCCCCGGTTCATCCGGGGTTTTGTTGTTATGTAATCTAGCTAAAAGCTTGGCTAGGGCCTAAGATGGCACTAGTTGCCAGCTCTTTGCCTGCGAGGGCAAACCGAGCGAATAAGATCAAGATAAATAAGTGCCGGAAGGTAGACTGTGAATAATCAGGCAAAATTCAAGCTGAGCGTGCTGGCGGTAGCGGTGGTTTGCTCGGCAAATGTATGGGCCGGACTTGGCAGGATCAATGTGCGATCCTTCCTGGGGGAAACCTTTCACGCGGACATCGAGCTGACCGGGGTGCGCTCGAACGAACTGGAAGGCGCCCGCGTCGGCCTGGCCAGTCCCGATACCTTCCGTGACCTGAATGTCGATTATGCCAGCACCATGTCGGCACTGCGCTTTCAGCTGGCGCCCTCGGCACATGGTGCCATTGTTCGCGTCAGCTCTGCCGTACCCATCAATGATCCCTATTTGCGCTTTGTGGTAGAGGCCAAAACCAGCTCCGGCCGCTCGGTGCGCGAATATACCGTGCTGCTCGATCCGGCCAGCTATAATGCGCCGGCATCCAAATCCATCGTGCAGGATGTACCGCAATATGCCGATGAAAACCTGTCCAGCCGTTACCAGGGCAAGACGGGCAAGGCCAGCCGCAATGCCGGCCGTGGCGTACTGCAGACCCGTACCGGCTCTACCCTGCGCGGCATGGCCGCCAAGGCCGTCCCGCCGGGCGCCACGCTGGAGCAGACCATGGCCGCACTGGTACAGGCCAATCCGCATGCTTTCAGCGATGGCAATCCCAATACGCTGAAGTCGGGCGTAACCCTGAAAATTCCGCCCGCCGCCAAGATCAAGTCGCTATCTGCAGCACGGGTCAATGCCATCCTGCATCCCGACGGTGCAGCGGCAGAGGCCAAGTCGCCAGCGCACGGCCAGGGTGAGGATGTGCTCAAGGTGCTGCCGCCGGATGCCCCGGCCAGCCAGTCCAGCGCCAAGCTTTCCGTACTGGAACAACAGGTTTCCGCGCGTGAACAATCCCTGAAGGACGCCGAGGCCCGCATCTCGGCCCTCGAGCAGCAGCTCAAGGCCATGCAAAGCGGCAAGCCGCAGGCCTCCCAGCCGCAGGCCGAACCCCTTGCTGCCGCTTCGAGTCCGGCCACCGCTGCACCGCCGCAGCCGGCCAGCATGCCGCTTGCCGAAGCTGCCCCTGCAGCAAAACCTGCCGTGGTACACAAGCCGCTGGCACCTCCGCCTCCGCCCCCCCCGCCAGAGCCTTCCCTGCTGGACCGGCTCATCGACAACCTGCCGCTGGTTGGTGGCGGCGTGGCCGGTGTCGGCCTGCTGGGGCTGCTCGGCGCATTGATTGCCCGCCGCCGCAAGGCGGGCACCGCCACTTCGCTACAGCTGTCCACCCAGACCAATAACGCCGTGCTGGGACGGAACGCAGTCGGCAGTGGCCCGCACACCGTCAGTGGCGCTCATTCCTTCATGACCAATTTCACCCAGGCATCGGGTGATATCGATGCTGCCGAAGTCGATCCGGTGGCCGAGGCCGAGGTATACATGGCCTACGGGCGCGACGCACAGGCCGAAGAAATCCTCAAGGATGCCCTGGCCAAGGATCCGTCACGACAGGAAGTGCGCCAGAAATTGCTTGAACTGTATGCGGCACGCCCGGATGCGGCCAATTTCGAAAAGCTGGCACGCGAGTTCCATGCCACGACTGATGGCAAGGGCCAGGCCTGGGCCAGAGTGGCCGCCATGGGCCTGGGCATTGACCCGACCAATGCGCTGTACCAGCTGCCGGAAGACGCCGCCCCGGTGGAAAGTCCTGCCGCCGTTGACGACGGCATCATCGATCTGGATCGTGAGTTGTTTGGCGATCTGCAGGCAGAGCCAGCCCAGGCGCCCGCTACGCTTGAGCCGGAACCGGCGGCAGATCCCTTGCGCGCAGCCTTGTTCGAAGAAGAAGCCCCCGCAGCCGAGCCGGCCCTGGCCGAAGCCAATATGCTGGATTTTGATCTGGATGCCGAACTGGCTGCCGCGCCGCAGGCCGAGCCGGTTGCCACGCCAAGCCCGGCCGAACCGGCCGCGGCGGAGAGCAATTTGCTGGATTTCGATTTCAACCTGGATGGTCTGGCGGCTGAAATGGCTGCCGACAATCATGGCCAGCCGGAAACCGGCACCCTCGAGCTGCCGGCCTCTGCGGCCAGCACGGATGGTTTTGAATCGCTGTACGAAGACATGGTGGCGGCCACACCGGCCGCTGCACCGGCAGCCAGTGCTGCCGCCGTGGCCGCGCCTGCAGCTGAACCCGCCCCGGTAGTGGCCGAAGGCATGACCCTGCTGGATGATCCTTTGTCCACCAAGCTTGATCTGGCCAAGGTCTATCTGGACATGGGCGACCGTGATGGTGCCCGGGAAGTGTTGCAGGATCTGGTTGGAGAAGCACACGGAAGTTTGAAAGAGGAAGCCCAGGCTTTGCTTACCAAAATCAGCAGCTGATGCCGAGCTTGTCGATCAGGTCCAGTTTTGTGGTGCCAGCCGCGCTGTTTTGCAATATTGTCGGTTTTACTATTGAATGGCACACGTTTTAGCCGGGTAGTTCATTAGCAATAAAACCTGCCTTAGCAGGAATCGGGGAAGTCCAGATCATGGCTTCAAAACATAGCATGACCTTGCTCGCCATCTTGTTGGCCGGCATGGGCTCTGCAGGATCGGCCTTCGCCGGCCTGGGGCCGATTCATGTCCTGTCTTCGGAAGGTCAGCCTTTTGAAGCGGAAATTCCCGTGGTGGACGAAGAGCCGCAAGGGAATGTGCTGGTCAGCCTGGCTGATCGCAACAAATATCCGCTGGTGTCGACATATAGCCAGTCGGCGCCGGTGCTGAAGTTTTCCGCCATCCGCAAGCCGGATGGCGGTATCCAGAAGATCCTGGTCAAGGGGCCCAGCCATTTCGATGAGCCCTTGCTGCGTTTCGCGGTGGAAATGAGCTGGCCGGCCGGCCGCCTGGTGCGGGAGTTCGAGGTCGATTACCTGCGGGATGGCCCGCCGCGCAAGGACAAACAGCCGGTTCATGACGACACGGTCAAGAAAAACGTCGTCTCGCCAGACCAGATGCCCCGTCTGAGCAGCCTGGGCCTGGGTGAACTCAAGGTTAAATCCAAACTGGGCGAGCCACTGGTGGCCGAGCTGGAATTGTTCGGTACGGCAGTCAAGCAGACAGACAATGTCAGGGTGGCGCTGTCTGCAGATAGCCTGCAGGGTGCGCCCAGCGGCGAGCAGTTGCAGCTGATTGCCTCCATCTCGCACCAGATCAGCAAGTCGCCAGCCGGCAAATCCATGCTGTTGCTGCGCAGCAGCCAGCCGATGAACGACCCGGTGCTGGCTTTCCGCCTGGAAGTCGGTGCCGGCAATGTCCATGCGCAGAAACATTACAATCTGTTGCTGGATCCCAATGGCTACACCGTTGAAGAGCGTGCCGTCGACTCCGTTGGTGTGCGCAAGAACGTGCATGGCGCAGACAAGGTGCAACCGCTGAAGGTGTACCGGGTTCTGCATGGCGATACCTTGTCGCTGATCGCCGCCAGGGTAAAGGGTGCCGGCAGTCAGGCCGATGTCGCCAGACGCTTGTATCGGAGTAATCCGGATGCGTTCATCGCGGGGGATGTCAATCGCCTGCGCGCGGGGGCGGCCCTGAAATATCCGGCCGACTGGCGTCTGGCTGCGGATAATGCCCAGAGCAGTGTCGCGCAGCCTGCTGCAGCCCCGGAACCGCCGGCGCCGGCAGTCAAGGCCCCGGCCAAGCCGGATGCCGTCGCCACCCTCAAACCCATGAGCAAGCCGGTGGCCGAAGCAGCGCATGCAGCGGCCAAGCCGGCAGCCTCGGCACCCCAGGTGACTGCGGTCAAGGCCGTGGCCGCCGGTGGGGCTGAAGCTGCGCAGGAAGATCGCCTGAAGACCATTCTGCAAAAACAGGATCAGGCCTTGCTGCAGGCCCAGCAAAAGGCGCTGGAGCTGGAGCAGAAAATCCGCAATCTGCAAATTGCCAAAGCCGCAGCAGCCAGCACGGCTGCTGGCGAAACCCATGCTGCGGCCAGCCAGCCCGCGGTGGCTGCTGTTGCCAGTCAGCCAGCCGTCGCCGTAGTGGCCGTCGCCAGCCAGCCGGTCGCTGCCGTGGCATCGGCACCGGCAGCGCAGCCGGTGAAACCGGCCGAGCCGGCTCATCCGCCGGTCAAGGCAGCGCCGCCCAAGCCCGCAGTCGAGGCTGCGCCAGCGCCATCCATGGTGGATGATGTGCTGGACAGCCTGCGCAATAGCGGTGCGCTGATGTATGGCGGCGCCGCCGCCGCTGTCGGCCTGGGTGCGCTGCTGGTGGCACAGCGCCTGCGCCAGCGCAAGGCCGCCGAATCGGCGGGCAAGCCTGCGAGCAAGGCGGCTGCGGATAATGCCTCCATGCTGACCATGGGGCCGTTGACCACGCTGATGAGTGGCATCAAGCGCGGGGAAGGGATTGATCTGGCTTCGGTCGACCTGATTGCCGAGGCGGAGGTTTACCTTGCCTACGGTCGCATCGACCAGGCGCTGGAAATCCTGCGTGAAGGTCTGGTGCGCGAACCGATGCGGCAGGATCTGCGCTACAAGCTGCTGGAAGTATTGGCGATGCAGCCGGACAAGGACGGCTTCATCGCCGAAGCGACCACGGCGCGGGGTATTTTCGGCAAGGACAGCACCCTGTGGATGCGGGTGTGCGAACTGGGCCGCACGCTGGCACCGGAGCATCCGCTGTTTGATGCCAAGCCGGTCCCGGCCGCCTCGCCGCTCGACCTGGAGCCGGTGCGCGTCAATTCCGCTGCCGCGGCCGCGGCCCCGGCCGCGATGGCCGAGGCGCTGCCGCAGCATGTGCCACCGCTGGATCTGGCTGCCGAGCTGGGGGCGCTTGAGCCCGAGCCGGAAGCGCCATTGGCCATGGATTTCCTCGACAAACCATCCGCCGGGCCCGCGCCGCTGCCGCCGGCTGCCGAGCCCAATCCGGCCTTGAGCGGCCTGGATGCCTTTGCCTCGCTGGGTGAGCAGGAGCTGGAAAATGCGGTAAAGCAGGCGCCCGAGCCCATGTTGAGCATGGATTTCCTGTCTGACCTGCCGGAATCGGTCAAGGTGGATCCACCGCCGCCGCCGGCATCGCCAGCGCCGGCCGCAGCCCAAGGCAAGGCGCAGTCCGAGGCCAATGACAAGATGGAACTGGCCAAGCTTTACCTGGAAATGGGTGACAAGGAAACGGCAGCAGCCTTGATGAAGGAAGCCGGCCAAACCGTGTAGTGCGGACGGCCAGGCCATGCAAAACGGGGGAGCCAATGCTCCCCCGTTTTGCATGGTCCGCTGCCACGGGGATTATTTTGTGCTGCTGTCGCCGCGCGGCGGCAGGCTTATCATGCAAGACGGCATGGCGTAAACCCCGCCGGATAGGGTAGAGTTGTTGTTTTAGCGTCCGTTGTTGTCGGCCAAGGCTGCGGCAGCGGAGGATGTTGCAAGCAAGGTGTGGGCATGAGAATAGCGCTCGGCATCGAGTATGACGGCCGGGCTTTTTCCGGCTGGCAGACTCAGCCGCATGGCAATACCGTCCAGGACAGATTGAACCAGGCCCTGAGCCAGATCGCCGGACAAGACATTACAACCCTGGCCGCCGGCCGTACCGATGCCGGTGTGCATGCGGCCATGCAGGTGGTGCACTTCGACAGCCCGATTGCGCGCCCGCTCAATGCCTGGGTGCGCGGGGTGAATGCCCATCTGCCGCCCGAGGTGGCCGTGGTGTGGGCACGCGAGGTGGACGAGGATTTCCATGCCCGTTTCTCCGCCTTTTCCCGCGCCTACAGCTACTTCCTGCTGACGCATCCGGTGCGCCCCTGTCTGCTGGCCGGCAAGGTGGGCTGGTATCACCAGCCGCTGGATGTCGAGGCCATGCGCCAGGCTGCCACCATCTTGCTGGGGCAGCATGATTTTTCCAGTTTTCGTGCGGCAGAATGCCAGGCGAAAAGCCCGGTCAAACACCTGCAGCAACTGGAGATCAGCGAGGCGGGCGGGCTGATCCGTTTCGATCTGCTGGCCGATGCCTTCCTGCACCACATGGTGCGCAATATCGTTGGTGCACTGGTGTATGTGGGCAAGGGCAGCCTGGATGCGGCTGATCTTGAGGCGCTGCTTGCCGCACAGGATCGTACCCGTGCACCGCCAACTTTCATGCCGGACGGGCTGTACCTGACCGGAGTCGGTTATCCGGCACAGTATCAATTGCCATCGCAGGCCGCACCGGCCCGCCTGGCGCTGTGGAGATGATGTGAGCATCAGAATCAAGATTTGCGGCATTACCCGGCCGGAGGATGGCGCGGAAGCCGCCCGCCTGGGCGCCGATGCCATCGGCCTGGTGTTTTACCCGAAAAGCCCGCGCAATGTCAGCCTGGTGCAGGCGCAGGCGGTGATTGCCGCCTTGCCGCCCTTTGTCAGCGTGGTGGCGCTGTTCGTCAATCCGGAGCGCGAATGGGTGGAAGAAGTGCTGGCGGCGTGCAGCATCGACATGCTGCAATTCCACGGTGAAGAAAGCGCGGAATTCTGCCGCTCCTTCCGCCGTCCCTATCTCAAGGCGGTACGGGTGAAGCCCGGACTGGACCTGACAGCCGCCACCACCCAATACCCGGACGCCCGCGGCCTGCTGACCGACGCCTTTGTCGAAGGCGCGCACGGTGGTACCGGGACCACCTTTGACTGGACCTTGTTGCCAGCAGACCTGCCCCTGCCGCTGATTTTGTCCGGCGGGCTGGACGACCAGAATATCAAGCAAGCCGTGGCCGCTGTGCGGCCGGCGGCAGTGGATGTTTCCAGCGGTGTGGAAGCAGCCAAGGGAATCAAAGATGCTGCCAGAATGGCAGCGTTCATATCAGGAGCAAGGCATGGAGCGGTATGATCTTCCGGATGCAAACGGCCACTTCGGACCGTATGGTGGCGTCTATGTTGCCGAAACCTTGATGGCGGCACTGGACGAACTCAAGAACGAATACGAGCGCGTCAAGGCCGATCCGACTTTCTGGGAAGAGTTTCGCCACGAGCTGAAACACTATGTGGGCCGCCCCAGTCCCATCTACCACGCCAGGCGCTGGTCGGAGCAACTGGGTGGTGCACAGATTTTCTTCAAGCGTGAAGACCTCAACCACACTGGTGCGCACAAGATCAGCAATGCCATCGGCCAGGCCCTGCTTGCCCGCCGCATGGGCAAGAAGCGGGTGATTGCGGAGACCGGTGCCGGCCAGCATGGCGTAGCCACTGCCACCGTGGCTGCCCGCTACGGCATGGAATGCTTTGTCTACATGGGGGCAGAGGACATCAAGCGCCAGTCGCCCAATGTCTTCCGCATGAAACTGCTTGGTGCCACCGTGGTGCCGGTGGAGTCCGGCTCCAAGACCCTGAAAGACGCGCTGAACGAAGCCATGCGCGACTGGGTGACCAATGTCGACAGCACCTTCTACATTCTGGGCACGGCGGCCGGTCCGCACCCGTATCCGATGATGGTGCGCGACTTCCTGTCGGTGATCGGCGAGGAATCCAAAGAACAGATGCCGGAAGTAGCCGGTCGTCAGCCGGATGTGGTGGTGGCCTGCGTGGGTGGCGGTTCCAACGCCATCGGCATGTTCTATCCCTATATCAATGTGGACGGTGTGCGCATGGTGGGTGTCGAGGCCGGTGGCCATGGCATTGCCAGCGGCATGCATGCCGCTCCGCTGTCCGGTGGTGCCGGCGTGGGGGTGCTGCACGGTGCCAAGAGCTATCTGATGCAGGATGCCAACGGCCAGGTAGTGGAAACCCACTCGGTGTCGGCTGGCCTGGATTACCCTGGTGTCGGCCCGGAGCATAGCTACCTGAAAGACATCGGCCGCGCCGAATATGTCGCCATCGACGACCAGGAAGCCCTGAGCGCCTTCCACGACTGCTGTCATCTGGAAGGCATCATCCCGGCACTGGAATCCAGCCATGCGCTGGCCTGGGCCGCCAAGGTGGCGCCGACCATGGGCAAGGACAAGGTGATTCTGGTCAACCTGTCCGGTCGTGGCGACAAGGACATCAATACCGTGGCCGGTCTTGCCGGTATCACGCTCTAACCAGGCTAAGGAAGGCTTATGTCACGTATTGCTGCATGTTTTGCCCGGCTGGATGGCAAGAAGGCGCTGATTCCCTTTATCACCGCCGGCGACCCGCACCCTGCGCTTACGGTGGAGCTGATGCACGGCCTGGTGGATGGCGGTGCCGACATCATCGAACTGGGCGTGCCGTTTTCCGATCCGATGGCCGATGGCCCGGTCATCCAGCGTGCCTCCGAGCGCGCACTGCTGCACAAGGTGGGTCTGCGCGATGTACTGGCCATGGTGGCCCAGTTCCGCCAGACCAATACCACCACGCCGGTGGTGCTGATGGGCTATCTCAACCCGGTCTTCGTCATGGGTTATGCCAGCTTCGCCGCGCAAGCGCGCGAAGCTGGCGTAGATGGCGTGCTGACGGTGGATTGCCCGCCGGAAGAAGCGGCGGAACTGTCTGCTGCGCTGATCGCGGCGGATCTGGACCCGGTATTCCTGATTGCCCCGACCACGCCAGAGGCACGGGTGCGTGAAATCGCCCGTCACGCCCGTGGTTATGTCTACTATGTGTCGCTGAAAGGCGTCACCGGTGCAGGAAATCTGGACATTGACGATGTAGCGCGTAAAATTGCCGCCCTTAGAGCACATATTCAGGTTCCCATCGGCGTTGGCTTCGGCATTCGCGATGCCGCCACCGCCAAGGCCATCTCAGTGACGGCCGATGCCGTGGTGGTGGGGAGCCGGCTGGTGCAGGAAATCGAGGCGGCTACAGAACAAACCGCCAAAGAGCGGTTGACCGGTCTGGTAGCAGAATTGAAAGCTGCCATTCTTTAAGGACACGCAAACGGGGTGACAACACCCCGTTTTATTGTCAGTCCGGCATAGCCTGCCGGACTGCGTTGAGCAAGGAGTCAGCATGAGCTGGTTGAACAAGCTCCTGCCGCCGAAGATCAAGCGCGATTCCCGCGCTGACAAGCCTTCAGCGGTACCGGAGGGGCTGTGGAGCAAGTGCCCGGCATGTGAAGCCGTACTGTATTACACCGACCTGGAGAGCAATCTGCAGGTATGTCCCAAATGTAATCACCACCACCCGCTGAATGCCCGTCAGCGGCTGCACATGTTGCTGGATGACGAAGGCCGCCGTGAAATCGGTGCCGAGGTCAAGCCGGTGGATATTCTCAAGTTCAAGGATGGCAAGCGCTATCCCGACCGCCTGGCAGCGGCGCAAAGCAGCACCGGCGAAGATGATGCGCTGGTGGTGATGCAAGGCAGCATCCATTCCATGCCGGCTGTCGTCGCCGCCTTTGAGTTCCGCTTTATCGGCGGCTCCATGGGTTCGGTGGTGGGCGAGCGTTTCGTGCGTGGCGTACAGGCTGCCATCGAAGCCAAGGCGCCGTTCATCTGCGTGGCGGCATCCGGTGGTGCGCGCATGCAGGAGGGCCTGAACTCGCTGATGCAGATGGCCAAGACCAGTGCCGCGCTGCAATTGCTGACCGATCACCAGCTGCCGTTCATCTCGGTACTGACCGATCCCACCATGGGCGGCGTGTCTGCCTCCTTCGCCTTCCTGGGCGATGTGGTGATTGGCGAGCCGGGTGCGCTGATCGGCTTTGCCGGCCCGCGCGTGATCGAGCAAACCGTGCGCGAAACCCTGCCGGAAGGCTTCCAGCGTTCGGAATTCCTGCTGGAAAAGGGTGCCATCGACATGATCGTCGATCGCCGCGAACTCAAGCGCAAGATTGCCGAGCTGGTGTCCATGCTGCAAAAACAGGCGGCTGTTGCCTGAATCTTGCTGACCGTCACGATGTGATGCAGGCCGCTTCCCTTGCTAAGGTAAGCGGCTTTTTTATTTGCCTGGCCGCGTGCTAAGGTAGTCGCTGCCCTCTTTATTGCCTGGATCCTGCCGTGCTCACCCCATCCCAACTCGCTGCCTTGCAAACCCTCATCCCGGCCGAACGCATTCATGACGATGCCGCTACGCTGGAGCGCTACGGCCAGGACTGGACGCGCTATACCAAGCCGCAAGCGGCGGCGGTGGTGTTTCCACGCGGTGTCGAGGAGGTGCAGGCCGTGGTGTGCTGGGCCAATGCGCATAGGGTGGCCATTGTGCCATCCGGTGGTCGCACCGGCCTGTCCGGCGGAGCCGTGGCGGCGCACGGCGAAGTGGTGGTGTCCTTCGAGCGGATGAACCGTATCGACCAGTTCGACCCGCTGGCGCGCACCGTACGTTGCCAGGCGGGCGTGGTCACCGCGGCGCTGCAGGCCTTTGCCCGCGAGCAGGGGCTGCTGTATCCGGTGGACTTTGCCGCCAGCGGCTCCAGCCAGATCGGCGGCAATATCGCCACCAACGCCGGTGGCATCCGCGTGGTGCGCTATGGCATGACCCGTGACTGGATCGCCGGACTGACGGTGGTGACCGGCAGTGGCGAGTTGCTGCAGTGCAATCTGGGGCTGAACAAGAACAATAGCGGCTATGACTTCCGCCACCTGTTCATCGGCTCCGAGGGCACGCTGGGGCTGGTGGTGGAGGCGACGGTGCGCTTGTGTGATCCGGCACCGCCAAGCGCAGTGCTGTTGCTGGCCGTGCCGCAATTGGCCGACATCATGGCGGTGTTCCATGCCTTTCGCAGCCGGCTCACCTTGCAAGCCTTCGAGTTTTTCTCCGACCAGGCCTTGAGCCATGTGCTGGCGGCCGAGCAGGCCAGGCCGCCACTGGCACAGCGCCAGCCTTTTTATGTGCTGCTGGAGTGCGAATTGCCGCCATCGGCTGACGATGCGCTGGTCTTGCAGGCATTTGAACATTGCCTGGAGCAAGGCTGGGTGGCCGATGGCGTGCTGGCCCAGTCCGCGCAGCAGGCCGGTGCGCTATGGCGCTTGCGCGAGGGTATCAGTGCCGCCATCACCCCCTATACCCCGTACAAGAACGACATCTCGGTGGTGATCAGCCGGCTGCCCGCCTTCGTGGAGCGCTTGCAGGCCTTGCTGGAGCACGACTATCCGGATTTCGAGGTGCTGTGGTATGGCCATATCGGCGATGGCAATCTGCATATCAATGTGCTGAAGCCGGCCAGTTGGGCGCTGGCAGATTTCCGGCGCGCCTGCGAGGCGGTCAACGAGCAGGTATTTGCCCTGGTGGCGGAGTTTGCCGGCAGCATGTCGGCCGAGCATGGTGTGGGCTTGCTCAAGCGCGATTATCTGGGCGTGACACGTAGCGCGGCAGATAGGGCGCTGATGCGTGGGGTCAAGGCGGTTTTCGATCCCAATAACATCATGAATCCGGGCAAGCTGCTGGTTTGAGCAGGGGTTTGCCTGCCACCGCCCGCCAGCAGCGGGTGGCAGGCACACTGGTGAAGTGCCGGCTGCGCCAGGCTCAGGCCCAGGCGGCGCCGCCATTCAGATGCAGCACCTCGCCATTCATCCCCGGGTTGGCCATCAGGAACAGTGCCGCTTCGGCAAACTCGCTGGCCTCGCCCAGCCGTTTCAAGGGCAGGGTATGGGCCAGGGCTTGCAGTCGCGTGGCATCGTTACCCAGCGCCCCGCTCAGCAGCGGCGTATGCATGGGGCCGGGGCTGATCACATTGATGCGGCGGGGTGCCAGCTCCGCCACCAGGCTGTGCGCCAGCGTTTCCACCGCACCGGCGGCCACGGCGGCCAGCGCCTTGCCCGGCTGTGGCCGCTGCGTGACCATGCCGGAGGTCAGGGTGATGGAGCCACTGGCGGCCAGCCGGGGTGCTGCGGCGCGGATGCTGTGCACGCTACCCCAGAAGCGGCTGTCCAGATTGGTTTGCAGTGCGGTGATGTCTGCCTCCAGCAACAAGCCGGGGCGGATCACGGCGGCGGTGATCAGCAAGTGATCCAGCGCCGGGATGGCGGCGAAAAAGGCTTGAATGGAAGCGGCGTCCAGTACGTCGACGGGGTGGCTGCTGGCCTGTTGCCCCAGGCTGTGCACTGCCTGTTGCAGCTTGTCTGTGCTGGAGGAGCCGATGATGACCCTGGCACCGGCGTGGATGGCTGCTTGCGCACTGGCCAGTCCCAGTCCGGAGCTGCCGCCGATGATCACGACTGTTTGGTCCTGCAAGCTGTGCCTGGTGCGCATACGCCCTCCGAATTGGCTAAAAGAGCGATGCTAGAGCGGAGTTGGCCTGGCTGAAACCAGATATTTCCTTAACTACCGTGGCAATATCCGGGGCTATCGCCTGCAGCCCGGCAGGGGGTGTGGCGCTGACCGAGCCGTGGCCTATCCTGCGCTGGCCGGCGGCGGCACTATTGACCGGTGAGCCGCGCCAGGGCAGGCTGTCGTGGTCGGTGTGAGCTGGCCGAGGGTCTGGCAGCCTGCCGTGCGTCGCATGCCTTTGCGACAGCGCATTTGCCCCTTTTCTGAGCGATGACTGCAAGTATTTCTACGGCAAAGGGTTTTTTGCTTTGTTCAAAGCTTATCCACAGCTTTATCCTCTGATTGCTGTGGATAATTGCAGCCGGCAGCAAGAGGCGGGGCGGTGTTTGCCGGCCCGCTCTTGCTGTGCGGGTGGTCAGTCCGGGCTGTCCATGCTGTTTTCCAGTGCCTCCAGCTGTTCTTGCAGCAGCATCCAGTCTTCTTCTACTTGAGCCAGTTCACTGCTGACCACGCCCAGCCGTTTGACCGCCTCGGCCAGCCTGCCCTTGTTGGCCTCGCTATAGGCGTCCTCGCCGGACATAAAGGCATCCAGCTGGTTTTTTTCGCTGCTGAGCTGTTCCAGCTGCTTTTCCAGCTTGGCGAGCTGGCTCAGTAGCGGCTTTTTCAGCTGGGCCAGCTTCTGGCGGGCTTCGGCCTCCTGGCGTTTCTGCTCCTTGCGGTTGACGCTTTGGGCGTCACCCGTGGAGGGTTTGCCGCTTTCCGCCAGCTGGGCCAGCCGCCATTGGCGATAGTCTTCCAGATCGCCATCAAAGGGCGTGACGGTGCCGCCGCTGACCAGCCAGAACAGGTCGGTGGTGGACTCCAGCAGGCTGCGGTCGTGGGATACCACGATCAGCGCGCCGGAGAAGTCCTGCAAGGCCAGCGTCAGCGCATGGCGCATTTCCAGGTCCAGGTGGTTGGTGGGTTCGTCCAGCAGCAAGAGATTGGGCTTTTGCCAGACGATCATGGCCAGGGCCAGCCGGGCCTTTTCGCCGCCGGACATCGGGCCGACCAGATCGGTGGCATTGTCGCCACGGAAATTGAAGCCGCCGAGGAAGCTGCGCAACTCCAGCTCGCGGGCGCCAGGTGCCAGTCGCTGCATATGCTGCAGCGGCGACTCATCCACGCGCAGGGTTTCCAGCTGGTGCTGGGCGAAATAGCCTATCTTCAGCGTTTGTGCCTTGATCAGTTCGCCTGCCTGTGCCGGCAGATCGCCCGCCAGCAGCTTCACCAGCGTCGATTTGCCGGCACCATTCACCCCCAGCAGGCCGATGCGGCTGCCGGCTTCCACCGACAGCGACAGGCCGCGCAGAATGGTGGTGCTGCCGTAGCCGATATCCACCTTGTCCAGCCGCAGTAGTGGATTGGGCAGATTGTCCGGGCTGTCGAAGTGAAAATCGAAGGGCGAGGCGACATGGGCCGGGGCGATGCGCTCCAGCTTTTCCAGCGCCTTCACCCGGCTTTGTGCCTGCTTGGCCTTGGTCGCCTTGGCCTTGAAGCGGGTGATGAAGGACTCCAGATGGGCAATCTGGCGTTGCTGCTTGTCAAACTCGCCCTGCTGGCGCGCCAGCTTTTCCGCACGCATGGTTTCAAACTGGCTGTAATTGCCGGTGTACAGCGTCAGGGTCTGGTTGGCTACTTCGGCGATATGACTGCAAATACTGTCGAGGAAGTCACGGTCGTGCGAGATGATCAGCAAGGTGCCGGGATAGCTTTGCAGCCAGTCTTCCAGCCACAGCACGGTTTCCAGATCCAGATGGTTGGTGGGTTCGTCCAGCAGCAGCAGGTCGGAGCGGCACATCAGCGCCTGCGCCAGGTTCAGCCGCATGCGCCAGCCACCGGAAAAGCTCTTGACCGGCTGCTGGTGTGCTTCGGTGGCAAAGCCCAGGCCAGTCAGCAGCTTGGCGGCGCGGGCCGGGGCAGAGTAGGCCTCGATGCGGGCCAGTTCGCCGTGCAGATGGCCGATGGCGCTGCCATCGTCACGCGCTTCTGCGGCCGCCAGTTCGGCTTCCAGCTGGCGCAGTTCGTGGTCGCCATCCAGCACGTAATCGATGGCAGCGGTATCCAGTGCCGGGGTTTCCTGTGCCACATGGGCCATCACCCATTGCCTGGGGATGTCGGCGTCACCGCCATCGGCGTGCAGCTCGCCCTTGAGCAGGGCAAACAGGCTGGATTTGCCCACGCCATTGGCACCGACCAGGCCGGTCTTGTAGCCGGGATTCAGGGTAAGGCTGGCGTTGACCAGCAATTCTTTCAGGCCGCGACGCAGGCTGAGGTTTTTCAGTTGGATCATGTTAGGCAGGCTGGCCGGATGCGTGGCACCCGGCGTGGTTGGTTCAGGCGGCGGGCAGGGTGGACAGGTCCCAGCGCGGTTTGATCGAATAGCTACCCGGTGCCGTGGCGTATTGCAGCCGCATGGCGCCGGCAAAGGCAATCATGGCGCCGTTGTCGGTACACAGCGCCAGTGGCGGGTAGTACACCTGCAGCTTGCGCCGCAGGGCGGCCTGATCCAGCGCGGCGCGCAGCTGCTTGTTGGCCCCCACGCCACCGGCCACCACCAGTTTTTTCATGCCGGTCTGTTTCAGCGCCTTGAGCGATTTGCTGACCAGCACTTCGACAATGGCCTCCTGAAAGGCGCGGCAGATGTCCTTGCGGGTTTGCTCGTCAATCTGGCCATGCTCGGCTTCCACCTGTTTGCTGAGTGTCAGCACGGCGGTTTTCAGGCCGGAAAAGCTCATGTCCAGGTTGTCACTGTGCAGCATGGGGCGTGGCAGGCTAAAGCGTGCCGGGTCGCCTTCTTCTGCCAGTTTCGACAGCAAGGGGCCGCCAGGGTAGGGCAGGCCCAGCAGTTTGGCGGTTTTGTCGAAGGCTTCGCCGGCCGCGTCGTCCAGCGTTTCACCCAGTACCTCGTACTGGCCGATGCCGCGTACCGCCATCAGCTGGGTGTGGCCGCCAGAAACCAGCAGGGCGATAAAGGGAAAGTCTGGCCGTGGCTCTGCCAGCAGTGGCGACAGCAGATGGCCTTCCAGATGATGAACGCCGATCACCGGAATGTTCAGGCCAAAGGCCAGTGCATTGGCCACGCTGGCCCCCACCAGCAGCGCCCCGCCAAGGCCGGGACCCTGGGTGTAGGCGATGGCGTCCACATCGGCCAGGGTCTTGCCGACTTCGGCCAGACAGGCTTCGGTGAGCGGGATGACCCGGCGGATGTGGTCGCGGCTGGCCAGTTCGGGCACCACGCCACCGTATTCGGCGTGCATGGCCATTTGCGTATGCAGATGGTGGGCGATGAGGCCCGCCTTCAGGTCGTACAGTGCAACGCCGGTTTCGTCGCACGATGATTCGATTCCAAGTACCAGCATGATGGCTTTATAACAGGGTAATCTTTCCATTTTACCGGTGAATCTTTGTCTGCCCAAATCGGGAATGATAGTCTGTGGCGATCAAGCGGATTTGCGCTGAACAAAAGCGGAAGGGTGGAGCAGTGAAAGCAAGACTGAAATGGGTGGATGGCGTGTGCTTCATGGGCGAGAGCGGTAGCGGCCACGCGGTGGTGATGGATGGCGCGCCGGAGGGGGGGGGCCGTAATCTGGGGCCGCGCCCGATGGAGCTGCTGTTGCTGGGCACGGCCGGTTGTACCAGCTATGACGTGATTTCCATCCTGAAAAAGTCGCGCCAGCAAGTGACCGACTGCTGGGTGGAAATGGAGGCCGAGCGTGCCGAGACCGAACCCAAGGTGTTCACCAAAATCCATTTCCATTTTGTGGTGACCGGGCGGGAGCTGAAGCCGGAAGTGGTGGAGCGGGCCATCAAGCTGTCGGCCGAGAAATATTGCTCGGCCTCCATCATGCTGGGCAAGACCGCCGACATCACCCACGATTTCGAGGTGCGTGAGGGCTGATGTCCTCGGCGGGCAGCCTGGCTGCCCTGTCAGTAGTCAACAAGACCGCCGCTGCCATCCGGTAGCGGCGGTCTTGTTTTTGCCGCTGGCGGCAGTGGCGGTGACACGGCGGCAAAACTTGCCGCTCCTGCCGCTTGCCGCGACCTGTCTGCTGGTGGGGGGAGGGGGTGAAGCCAATAAAATCAATGCTCTGAATGGATGGTTTTTCCTGGCACGGTTCCTGCTAATGATGGGGACGTATCCAGGGAGGTAGGGTCATGTTGGACAAGATTGGCAAGGAATTCGATTTTCAGCAGCGGGCGCTCAATTTGCGCGCATACCGCCAGGAAGTCATTGCCAGCAATATTGCCAACGCCGATACCCCCAATTACAAGGCAGTGGATTTCGATTTCAAGCAGGCCTTGCAGTCTGCGCAGGATGGACAAGGCAAGCTGGCGATGAATGTGACTGATGCGCGTCATCTGGCTGGAAACGCAGGCGGAAGTGCCGGCAAACCGGCTGTGCAGTATCGCAATGCGGTACAGCAAAGCCTGGACGGTAACACGGTGGACATGGATGTGGAGCGCGCTGCCTTTGCCGATAACGCCTTGCAGTACCAGTCCACGCTCACCTTTCTGAGCAAGCGTATTTCCAGTCTGAATAGCGCCATCACCGGTGGAGGTCAGTAAACATGTCGCTCGCTAATATTTTTGCCATTTCCGGTTCGGCACTGACAGCCCAGTCCATGCGTCTCAACGTGGTGGCCAGCAATATCGCCAACGCGGAAAGCGCCACCAGCTCCACCGGTCAGCCTTACAAGGGCCGCCACGTGGTGTTTACCGCGCTGCCGGTCACCGCCGATCAGCCGCAAGTGGCTGGGGTGCGGGTGACTTCCATCGTGGAAGACCAGACCCCGCCGCGGCTGAAGTACGACCCCAGCAACCCTCTGGCGGACGAAAAGGGCTACGTCAACATGCCCAATGTCAATCCGGTCGAGGAAATGTCCGACATGATTTCCGCCTCGCGCTCGTATCAGACCAATGTGGAAATGATGAATACCGCCAAAACCTTGCTGCAGAAGACCCTGCAGCTTGGACAGTGATGAAAGGCAGCAGCCATGACCAGCTCGGTTAATTCCTCGACCAATCCGTATGCGATGCTGAACGGCAGCTCCAGCACATCTGGCAGCAGCACCAGCTCGACCAATGCCAATACTGATACCAGCGCACAGGGTATCCAGGATCGCTTCCTCAAGCTGCTGGTGACGCAGTTGCAGGCGCAGGACCCGATGAATCCGATGGATAACAGCCAGATCACCAGCCAGATGGCGCAGATCAGCCAGGTATCCGGCATGCAGACGCTTAACACCGCCATGCAGAGCCTGGTGCAATCGCAAGCCGCCAACCAGTCTTTGATGGCCGCCACCATGATTGGCAAGCAGGCACTGGTACCGGGCAATGCGCTGAGCCTGACCAGCGGTTCCAATGTGCAAGGTGCGGTCAATCTGAGTGGCGCTGCCACCGACTACACCGTCAGCATTGCCGACGCCAATGGCAATGTGGTGGATACCCTGACGGTGAAAAGCCCCAGCAGCGGTCTGAATTCCTTTAACTGGGACGGCAAGGATGCCAACGGCAACCAGCTGCCCAGCGGCAAATACACGTTCAGCGCCAAGGCCACCAGTGCCAGCAGTACTGCGGTAACGGCCACGCCGTATGCCAACCAGGCGGTCACTGCCGTCAGCTGGGCCAGCGGCACGCCGCAGCTGATCATGAAAGACGGCAGCAGCGTCGGGCTGGCCAGCATTGCCCAGTTGTCTTAATCAAAAGTCATTAGCGCAAACAGGTTTCGGGGAGTAGTGTCATGGGTTTTCAACAAGGTTTGAGCGGTCTGAATTCGGCGTCTGCACAGCTGGATACCATCGGTAACAACGTATCCAACGCCAGCACCGTCGGTTTCAAGAGTTCGCGCACCGAGTTTGGCGATCTGTTCTCCACCAGCTTTTATGGTGTGGCCAATACCAGCGCCGGTATCGGCTCGCAGGTGAGTGGAGTCACCCAGTCCTTTAGCGCGGGCAACATTACCCCGACCGGTCGCAGCCTGGACCTTGCCATCAATAACAACGGCTTTTTCATCGTACGGCAGAACCCGACCTCCAGCACCGGCTCGCTGGCCTATACCCGTAATGGCCAGTTCCAGGTGGACAAGGATGGTTACATCGTCAATGGCAACGACCGCCTGCAAGGCTGGATGGCCAATAATGGCGTGGTGACCCAGGGCCCGGTAACCGACCTGAAACTGCAAACCAACCTGATTTCGCCGGCAGCGACTACCAAGGTCTCCATGGGGGTCAATCTGGACTCTCGCCTGAGTGCCCCTACGGTGACGCCGCTGAATCCGACCAATACCAATAGTTTCAACTGGTCGAATGCCGCGCAGGTGTATGACAGCCTGGGTAATCAGCACAACCTGACCCTGTACTACGTCAAGGGCACGCCGACCGCCACCGGCACGCCGTGGACGGTAACCGCCTATGTCGATGGCAGTCCGGCTAGCGGCACCAATACCTACACGATGAACTACGATACCTCCGGTAATCTGATCACTACTACATCTACCACACCTCCCACGCCTATCGCACCGTTCAGTGTCACCTTCTCCCCGACGCCGGTGAATGGTTCTTCGGCACCGGTAACCTTTACCGTGGATTACACCGGTTCCACCCAGGTGGCGCAGGCTTCCGGTACCCCGACCGAAACAGTGGATGGCTATGCCCCGGGTACGCTGAGCAGCATGAATATCGACACCCACGGCAATATCATGGCCAGCTTTTCCAATGGTCAGAACAAAGTCATCGGGCAAGTGGCACTGGCCACCTTCACCAACTCGCAAGGCCTGCAAAATGAAGGCGGCAACCGCTGGCAGCAGACCCTGCAATCCGGCGTGCCAGCCTACAATGCCCCGGGTTCCGGCAATGCCGGTACCGTGCAGTCGCAGGCACTGGAAGATTCCAACGTCGACCTGACTGCGGAACTGGTCAACATGATTACCGCGCAGCGCTTCTACCAGGCGAATGCCCAGACCATCAAGACCGAAGACACCTTGATGCAGACCATCATCAATCTGTGATTGATGTCAGCCAGATCAGCCTAAGGAAGCGGGGAAGCAATGGATAAGATGCTGTACCTGGCCATGACCGGTGCCAAGCACATCGATTTGCAGCAAGCCACCACGGCCAATAATCTGTCCAATGCCAATACCAATGCCTTCAAGGCCGACCTGGCCTCCTTCCGTGCGCTGCCGGTAGTGGGCCCCGGTGCGCCGACCCGTACTTATGTGGTGGACAACACCATTGGCCATGACATGAGCCAGGGCAGCCTGATGCATACCGGCAGCCCCAGTGACTTTGCCCTGGGTTCGCCCGGTTTCTTCGCCGTGCAGGCCTCGGATGGCAGTGAAGCCTATACCCGCGATGGCGGCTACGTGCTGGACGCCAATGGCATGATGCGCACCCGCAGTGGCCTGCCCATCACCGGGGATGGCGGCCCGATTACCGTGCCGACCGGCTATCAGGTGCAGCTGGGTCAGGATGGTTCGGTTGTCGGCGTGCCGCAAAACGGCAAGGACCGTACCCCGCAACTGCTGGGGCAGATCAAGCTGGTCAATCCCGCTACCAAGGAAGTGTACAAGGGGCCGGACGGGCTGTTCCGCATGAACAGTGGCGATACCGCCACGGCCGACACCTCGGTCAAACTGGTGCCGGAAACGCTGGAAGCCAGCAATGTCAACGCGGTGGAAAGCCTGGTGCAGATGATCTCCCACGGTCGCCAGTACGACATGAATATCAAGCTGATGACCAATGCTGATCAGAACGATCAGAAAGCCACCCAGCTGCTGGCCATGGGCTAAGCCCGGCTGCTCCCATACTCATAACAAATCAAGAATTCTGAGGAAACACCGCCATGATGCGTGCGCTTTATGTTGCCAAGACCGGGATGGACTCCAGCCAGTTCAATCTGGATGTCATTTCCAACAACCTGGCCAACGTCAACACCGTGGGTTTCAAGCGCGGGCGCGCTGTGTTCGAAGATCTTTACTATCAGACCCTGCGCCAGCCGGGTGCGCAGCTGGCAGATGGCAGCACCACGCCCACCGGTTTGCAGGTTGGTACTGGTGCCACGGCAGTGGCTACCGCCAAGAACTTCACCCAGGGCAATATGACGCAGAGCAGCCAGCCACTGGACTGGGCGATTACCGGCGATGGCTTTTTCCGTATCCTGCGCCCGGATGGCACCACGGCTTATACCCGTGATGGTGAGTTCAAGCGCAACTCCAGTGGTGACATCGTCACCTCGGATGGCTATCAGCTCAACCCCAATATCAATATCCCCAGCACGGCTTCGCAAATTACCGTTTCCACCGCCGGTGTGGTGCAGTACTTCCTGCCCAACAATCCGGCACCGCAAACCGCCGGCACCATCCAGCTGACGACCTTCATCAATCCGCAAGGTCTGGAAAGTGTCGGCAATAATCTGTACCTGCAAAGTGCCTCCTCCGGCGATCCGCAGGATGGCGATCCGGGTACGGACAGCCGTGGTCTGGTCATGCAGGGTTTTCTGGAAGGCTCCAACGTCAATGTGACCGAGGAGCTGGTCAACATGATTACCGCCCAGCGTTCGTTTGAAATGAACTCCAAGGCGATCACCACGGCCGACCAGATGCTGCAGAAGCTGACGCAGATGTAAGCTGCCGGTTCTGCTGGTGGTATTTAAACGCTAAAATCAGTTTTTGCTTGATGGCCGGCTGGCGGTGTGAGGAGGGCGGAATGAAAATGCTGAAATGGATGATGCCGGGGATGCTGGCATTGCTGCTGGCCGCTTGTGCGGCGCAGGAGCCGCCGCTGGTGACCCTGCCCATGACTGCGCGGCCGCAACCGCAAGCCAATACCCTGCCGGCCAATGGTTCTATCTTCCAAGCGGGCAGTTACCGTGCCATGTTCGAAGACAAGATGCCGGCACTGGTGGGCGACACGCTGACCATCTCGATTCAGGAAAAGTCCTCCACCTCGCAGTCGGAACAAACCACGGCCACCCGTTCTTCCGCGCTCAATGAAAGCCTGTCCAGCGGCATCCAGCTGCCGTTTGTGCCTAGCAGTCTGGGCAAGGGTGTCGGCGCTTCCATAACCGGCAGCGGCTCGGCCAACAATACCGGCAAGGGCACCAACCAGGTGGCCACCACCTTTGTCAGCTCCATTACCGTGACCGTGATCGAAGTGCTGGCCAATGGCAATCTGGTGGTCAGTGGTGAAAAAGTGGTGCGCATCAATGGCGATACCGAATCCATCCGCCTGTCCGGAGTGGTCAATCCGCGTGATATCGCGGCCGACCGCTCGGTATCCTCGCTCAAGGTGGCCGATGCCCGCATCGAGCAGGAAACCAAGGGTAATAACCGTCTGTACAACGAGCCGGGCTGGCTGGCCAAATTTTTCCTGAGCATCATCCCCATCTGACGATGCGGCTCGGGCTGGATGACATGATGAACAAACTATTGCTGGCAGCATTGCTGCTGATGCTGGGTGGGCAGGCGCTGGCGGCCGACCGCCTCAAGGACATTACCAATATCGCCGGCGTGCGCTCCAACCAATTGCTGGGCTACGGCCTGGTGGTGGGTCTGGATGGCAGCGGCGACAAGGTGACATCCTCGCCGTTTACCGGTCAGTCGCTGTCGAACATGCTGACCCAGCTGGGCGTGCAGATTCCGCCCGGAACCAAGGTCGACCCCAAGAATGTGGCGGCAGTCAGCCTCACCGCCACCTTGCCGCCCTTCGCCCGTAAAGGCCAGGCGCTGGATGTCACCGTCTCCTCGATTGGCGATGCCAAGAGTCTGCGCGGGGGGACCTTGCTGCTGTCGCCACTCAAGGGGGCTGACGGGCAGATTTACGGCATGGCGCAGGGTAATGTGCTGGTGGGCGGTGCAGGCGCAGCGGCCGGTGGCAGCAAGGCCCAGATCAACCAGCTGAGTGTGGGGCGGATTGCCGGTGGTGCCACGGTGGAGCGTGAAGTGCCTACGGCGCTGGGGAGTGGCGAATTCATCAATCTGGAATTGCAGGAAGCCAATTTCACCATGGCCAACCGGGTGGTCCAGGCCATCAACAAGGCATTTGGCAGTGGCACCGCCCGTGCGGTGGACGGAGGCCTGGTGGAAGTACGTGCGCCCTTCGATTCCAACCAGCGCGTGCAGTTTCTGTCGCGGATGGAAAATCTTGCCGTCGACCCGGCAGAAGTTTCCCCTCTGGTCATCATCAACGCCCGGACCGGCTCCATCGTGATGAACCAGGCGGTACAGCTGGAACCCTGCGCCATCGCCCACGGCAACCTTACCGTCACCATCAGTAACAACCCGCAGGTCAGTCAGCCCCCTGCGCTGTCTGGTGGCCAGACGGTGGCCACCAATCAGGCTAATGTCAGCGTCACCAGCGATGGCGGCAAGGTGCTGAAAGTGGCCAAGAGCGCCAATCTCAACCAGGTTGTCTCGGCACTGAATGCACTGGGTGCCACGCCGCAAGACCTGATTTCCATCTTGCAGGCAATGAAGGCTGCCGGATCGCTCAAGGCTGATTTGCAAATCATCTGAGCCCGGTTTTTCTTGCTGAAAAAGGCCCCGTCGACGGGGCCTTTTGCGTTGGCCCGCTTCTTGCTTTTAGCCGGGTGGAGGAGTGAAGAATGACGACGCAGTTTTCCAGTACCTATACAGCAAACGATGCCCTGAACCAGCAGCTGGCGGTGGATCCCACCCAGATGTCCAGCCTGCGTTCGCGCATGGCCAAGGACCCCAAGGGGGCGGCCAAGGAAGCGGCGTCGCAGTTCGAAGCCCTGCTGATGGGAACCATGCTGAAAACCATGCGTGAAACCAAGTTTGACGACGAGGGCGACTCCGCCATGGATACCTACCGCGGCATGCTGGACCAGCAGATGGTGCAGTCGCTGAGCCGTGCCGGCGGCATGGGAATTGCCGATCTGGTGTACAAGCAGATCGCCAAGCAATCCGGTTTTGATACCGGCAGCGATGCCAGCAAGCTGCGTCCGGCGGCCAGCAGCCCGGTACTGCCCACCCGCTTTAGCCAGTCGAGCGGGGTGAAAGCCTATCAGGCCGCCCAGAGCGAGGCAGCCAGCGCCGGTCTGGCCACGGCACAGGCAGACAGCACCGTCGTCAGCGATGGCAAGAGCTTCATCCAGGGCATGTTGCCGCATGCCCGCAATGCAGCGTCCCAGCTTGGTGTGGCACCGGAGTTCGTGGTGGCCCATGCCGCGCTGGAAAGCGGTTGGGGCAAGCGTGCCATTCGCAATGCGGATGGCAGCAATTCACACAACCTGTTCGGCATCAAGGCCACCGGTGACTGGCAAGGCAAGTCCACCAGCATCACCACCACCGAATATGTGAACGGTAGTGCGCAGAAAAAGGTGGAGAAATTCCGCTCTTATGATTCGTATGCCGATGCCTTCAGTGATTACGCCAGCATGCTGAAGAATTCGCCGCGCTACCAGGCCGCATTGAATCAGGGCCGCAATGTGCTGGGTTTCGCCCAGGGCTTGCAAAACGGCGGCTATGCCACCGATCCGCGCTATGCGCGCAAACTGGTGGATGTGGCCGCTACGCTGGCACAGCAGGCGGTGCGCTCTTGATTAAAGTTTCAGCAGTTGCGGTCGATAAAACAGCAGAGAGGCGATAATGGGCTCAAACATTTTTTCCATTGGCCTAAGCGGCCTGAATGCAGCACAAACTGCGCTTTCTGTTGTCGGCCAGAATATTTCCAATGCCAATACTCCGGGCTACAACCGCCAGGTGCTGAGTCAGGCGGCGCGCATGCCGCAGCAGGAAGGCTTCGGCTACCTGGGGCAGGGGGTGGACATCACCGGTGTCAGCCGTATTTATGACAAGTATCTCGATTCGCAAGTATTGAGTGCGCAGGCCGGCAGTAACTTCTATTCCAGCCAGTTGTCGCAGCTGAACCAGATCAACAATCTGCTGGCTGATCCGACCGTCGGGCTGAATAATTCTTTCCAGAGTTTTTACAGCAGCCTGCAGACGCTGTCGCAGGATCCGTCGTCGATTCCCAGCCGGCAGACCGTGGTCAACATGTCGCAGGCGCTGGTGTCCAACTTCACTGCCATCGGCAACAATCTGTCCCAGATGCAGGCCGGGGCCAATTCGCAGATTACCAGCACTGTCACCAGCATCAATGCGCTGACCCAGAACATCGCTGATCTGAACCATCAGATCGCAGCGGCGGCGGCCAGTAATACCCAGCAGCAGCCCAATGACCTGATGGATCAGCGCGACCAGGTCATGGAGCAGCTGAACAAGCTGGTGACTGCCAAAGCAGTGCCACAGTCGGACGGGACCTATAGCGTGTTCGTCGGCAATGGTCAGGCACTGGTGATCGGGAACCAGGCCAGCAAGCTGGCTACCCAGGCCGATCCGGCCAATCCGCAGAATGTGCAGGTGACCTATCCCAATCCCAATGGCACTGCCACGGTGATTTCCAGTTCGGTACTGTCAGGCGGGCAATTGGCCGGTTATATGTCTTTCCGCGACGGCACCCTGCTGACCACCCAGCAAAAGCTGGGTACGCTGGTCATCGACTTCACCACGGCGATGAATTATCAGAACCAGCTGGGGCGTGACCTTTCGGGCAACCAGGGCGGGAAGATTTTTGCCGACATGACCAGCTATGCCACGCATCCGCAAGATGCCGTGGCCAATATGCAGTTGCTGCTGGCAGATCCTTCCAAGCTCGCGGCATCTTCGTCCTTGCAGCTGGGTGCCGGTGGCATTAGCCCTGCCGGCACCGGTGTCACCTTGTCCGGCGTCTGGGCCAGCCTGCCCGGCACCTATGGCTGGAGCAGCACCACCACGCCGCCGACTACCGCGACGCACCCGGTTACCGGTCTGACCGGCATGACCATCAATGCCACTACCGCCACCAGCATTACGGCCAAGCTGACCGGCGGGCCGGATAATGGGCAGACCTTCAATGTCGTGCCGGATCCAACGGTTTCCAACGGCTACAAACTGGTGGACAGTGCCACCCCGGCCAATGATCTGGGTATCAAGTTCCAGTTATCCGGCCAGATACAGGCTGGCATGACCATCAATGTCGCGCCGGTGCCGGTCGGCACCGCGGTCATCGGTAATGGTAATAATCTGGGCGAGATGATGGCGTTGCAAACCCGCAAGATCGTGGATGAAAACAAGAACGGCAGCAATGGCGGCTTGCAGTCATTCCAGACTTATTACTCCACCACCGTCAGTTATGTGGGCAATGCCACCAATACGGTGAGCCTGGCCTCTTCGTCGCAGACCACCTTGCTGCAACAGGCCACGACCTCCCGTTCCAATGTCAGTGGCGTGAACATGGATCAGGAAGCAGCAGACCTGATCAAGTACCAACAGGCTTATCAGGCATCTGGCAAGGTGCTGCAGATTGCACAAACCATTTTCCAGCAGATCCTGCAAATGGGCGGCTGAGGCGAGGGTTGAATCATGAGAATCAGTACCGCAACATCCTATATGACCGGCACCTACGACATGCAATCGCTGCAGTCGCAGTTGCAGACCCTGCAAACCCAGCTGGATACCCAGAAGCGGGTGGTGACTCCGGCAGATGATCCGGTTGCCGCTGCGCGTATTTTGCAGCTGAGCCAGTCCGATGGCATGAATACCCAGTTTGTCACCAATACCAAGGCGGTGGAATCGACCTTGTCGCTGGCCGAATCCCAGCTGACCAATGCCTCCAACCTGCTGACCAGCATCAAGGCGGTCGCCATTCAGGCGGGAAATACCGTCCTGACCTCGGACCAGTTGCTGATGATCCAGAAACAGGTGCAGGAAGGCATTGCCGAAATGACCGGTTATGCCAATGCGACCGATGGCAAGGGCAATTACCTGTTTAGCGGCAACAAGGTGGATACTCCTCCCTATGTGCTGGATGCCACTTACACCGCCACGTATCAAGGCGATACCGGCCAGCGCAATGTGCCCATCAGCTCCTCGCGCAGCATGCAGATTTCCGATGCCGGCAGCAATGTGTTTGGCAATGCCAGCAGTGCCACCGCCGTGTTTGATGCCTTGAAGTCGCTGAATGATCTCTTGGCGCAAAATCCAAAGCCGGCCACCTATAGCACTGATATGGGGAATATCGTCTCAGCACTGGATTCCGCGCAAAAAAACCTGGCGACCAGCATTGCCTCGATTGGTGCACGACGCCAGGAAAACCAGAGTGTGCAGGATATGGGCACCCAGCTTGGCTTGCAGTACAAGACCGGCATCAGTGATTTGCAGGATCTGGACATGCCCAGTGCCATCACCAGCTTTACCCAGACCCAGACTTCATTGAAATACAGCCAGCTGGTATACAACAAGGTGAGCAGCCTGTCGCTGTTCAACTATATGTCCTGATGTCCTGAGCCCCGTCGCATCGCTCAGTGAGAAATCGGCCGCCCTTGGGCGGCCGTTTTCATGCTGGATGCACTATCAGACCGCGAGCATGGCCGGCTCCACCACGATGCCGGCACGCAGGCCCGGTTTGACGCCGGGGTTGGGAAACAGAATGCGCTCCTCGCCACCGCTGGCCACATAGCGTTGTGCGCCATCCTCGGCAATCAGCATGCCATCCGGCAGCACGGTGAAGTTTTCCACGCTGGCAGCCAGATGCAGGCGGAAAGCTTCGCTGTGCTTGATCAGATCATATTTGGCACGGAATAGCGGGTAGTCGCCATCGCGGTAGTCGGGCAGGGCGGGCGTGCTGTTGTCCAGCAACTGGCGCAGGGCCTGATCGATGCCGGCAAAGCGGCTGAGGTCGTTCTCGCCAAAGGGCCTGGCCTTGCCCAGCTCCAGCGTGAAGGCAGCGGCCTGATGTTGCTGGCTGGTGTAATAGCTGAAGGTATTGGCCGGCTTGCTGTGCAGCAACACCGCCTCGATACCGCAATGTTTCAGCCAGGCCAGCTGGCTGCGTTGGTGCGGGCGCTGATGCAAGAAGGGATAGATGGCAAATTTTTCGTAGACCGAACCGCGAATGGCGGTGTGCAGGTCGTAATGCAATTTGCCATGCTCCGGGCCGGCCTGCGCAAAGAAGCGGCTGGCGTGTTGTTCCAGCAGTGCGGCGCGCTCCGCTTCGTACAAGCCGGCGTGTGGCTGATGGGCGCCATTGAACAGGCGATTCAGATCGTAATCCAGGTAGCGTTCACCGCAGCGCATGGCTTGTGGATTGCCGAACAGCACCAGCAAGGGGTGGTGCAAGTGCAGCCGGCCGCTGGCGATGTCGGACAGGATGCCATCCACCACTTCCACCGGTGCGGTTTCATTGCCGTGTATGCCGCAGGACAGCAGGATGTAGCTGCAGTTGGTAGCGGGTGTGGCCGGGCGTAGTTCGACCGCGCTGTCATCATGCCAGCAGGCGGTGACACCGTGCGCCAGAGTCCAGCTGGTTTCCGCCAGCGCTGCCGGCTGCAGCACATGCTGCAGAAAACGAGAATGCGAGGTGGTCATGGGCTATCCGTGCGGAGGGAAGGGCTGATTGTAACCATTCCCGCATGGCTTGCAGCCGGCATGCCGCGCATTTGAACGCGGATGCCGTATCTGGGCAAACTCAGTCTATCCAGCCGGGTTTGCGCATTTCCAGAAAAGCCTTTACCCCTTCCTGGCCTTCCTCGCTGCGCCGCAGGGCGACGATGCGGTCCACTGTCAACGCGATCACTTCCGGGCCGATGTCGTGGTGTTCGATGTCACGGATCAGCTGTTTGGCGGCAATCATGGCATGCGGGCCGTTCAGCAGCAGCTGGCGGCACATGTGAGCGACCGCGTCATCCAGCTCGTCGTTTTCCACGGTCTGGTGGATGAGTCCCAGCCGGCGCGCCTTGCCGGCATTGATGCGCTCGGCGGTAACAAAGTAGCGCCGCGCCGCGCGTGGGCCGATGGCGCGCACGATATACGGTGCGGCCAGTGCCGGAATGATGCCCAGCTTGACGTCGGAAAAGCAGAACAGCGCCTCGGCGACGCTGATGGACACATCGCAGCAGGCGACCAGTGCCGCGCCAATGCCGAAGGCCGAACCCTGTACCCGCGCGATGGTGGGTTTGGGCAGGTGGTCCAGTGTTTCCAGCAGGGTGGACAGGCGCTGGGCATCACGCCGCAGCTGGGCTTCGTCGAAGTCGGTCAGGCGACGCATCCAGGCACTGTCATGGCCGGCGGAAAAGCTGATGCCTTCGCCGGTCAGGATGACGGCGCGGATGCTGTCGTCTTCTGCCAGGGTTTGCAGGGTGGCGGTCAGCAATTCCACCATCTTGTCATCCAGGGCATTGTGCAATTCGCCGCGATTCAGGGTAACGGTCGCAATGCCCTGCGGGCTGACCTTGAGCAGTACGGCTTCTTCCATCAGGTTCTCCTCGGTATTTCTTGTTGTTGTGGCGCAGGGCGCTCTAGGGCTGGCAAAAACGGAAAATGCTGCGCACAAAGGCTTCGGCCGCTTCGATATGCAGCACATGGGCGGCATGCGGCAGCAGCTCCAGCGTGGCACCGCTGATGCGTTCTTGCAGCAGTCGTGCCTGGTAAAGCGGCGTCAGGCGGTCTTCTTCGCCCAGCAGGATGTGGCAGGGCAGCCTGATCTGCTGCAACCAGTTGCGCGCATCGTGCTCCCTGACGCCATTGATCAGCCGGATCACGGCATCCCAGTCCACCATGCCGGCCATTAGCTTCATGTCGTCCAGCATGGCGGCATTGGCGGCCAGAAAACGGCTGGAAAACAGCCAGGGCACGCTGGCGCTGTATCGCAAGTCGAGGCCGCCGATGGCATTGGACTCGATCCAGCTCTGGCTGATGCGGTTGTTGACTTCGTCCGACCAGGCCAGGGTGGCGGCCAGCAGCAGCTTGTGCAAGCGCTGGCCATGGCGGTGGGCAAAGTGCTGCGCCACCATGCCGCCATAGGACAGGCCCACCAGATAGACTTTTTCCAGCTGCAAGGCATCCAGCAGGGCGGCCGCCAGGTCGGCCTGCTCGGTCAGTGTGTACTTTTCTGCCACAGGCTTGTCGCTTTGGCCCTGGCCGAGAAAATCCAGCCGCAACAGCCGGTACTGGCTTTCCAGTGCCGGTGTCATCAAGGTCCAGCCGGGGGTGGACATGGTGATGCCATTGAACAGCAGCAGGGTGTGCTGGCCTTGTCCGGTCAGTTCGTAGAACAGTGAATGTCCGTTGAGCGTGATATGTGGCATGGGCGACTCCGCTGGCATGAGTGCGGCCGGATGGCGTCGACTCTGCTTCATTCTAGGCTGCATTGTGTCTGGCAGGCCAGTTGGCAGGGTTATTTTGCGTTGCCCTTGGTGGTCCGGGTAACCAGACTGTCATTTGCGCAGTTTAAAGTGCTGGCTGGCCTCATGGCGGGATAGCTTGATAATCGGGTATGAACTGTATGTCTCAGACGGAAGTGGCGGAGCTGGAGCAATTTGCCTCCCGCTGTCAGGAGCTGGAGCTGATCATCAATGAACGGCGATTGCAGCCGGTGTTTCAGCCCATTGTTGATCTGGAAAGCGGCGTCATCCTCGGTTACGAGGGGCTGATCCGTGGCCCGTCCAACAGCCCGCTGCATGCACCGGTCAGCCTGTTTGACCAGGCCGAGCGTTGCAATATGACGGTGATGCTGGATCGTACCTGCCGCCAGGTCACCATGGAACGCTTTGTCGAGCTGGCGCTGTCCGGTCTGCTGTTCCTGAATATCTGCCCCGCCACCTTGCTGGCACCTGAGCACCGCCATGGCGAAACGCTGGCCTTTCTGGAAAAGATTGGACTGGCAGCCGAGCGCATCATCATCGAAGTCACCGAAACCACCCCCAGTGGCTGCTATACCGCCTTGCGCTGTGCCACCGAGCATTACCGCGAACACGGCTTCCGTATTGCGCTGGATGATCTGGGTGAAGGTTTTTCCAATTTGAGACTGTGGTCGGAGCTGCGGCCGGACTTCGTCAAGCTGGACAAACACTTTGTCCAGCAGCTGCATCTGGATCCGCTCAAGGAGCAGTTCGTGCGCTCCATGGTGGATATCGCACGCCAGTCGGGCGCCATGCTGGTGGCCGAGGGCATCGAAACCGTGGCCGAGCTGCGCACCCTGCAGCGGCTGGGCGTGCGTTACGGCCAGGGCTATCTGCTGGCCCGCCCTAATGCCGCGCCCGCACTGGATCTGCAAATTCATGTCAAGGGAGTGGCCTGGTCGGGCAGCCGGCCGCGGCTGCCATGGCAAGTGCCTGCCGTGGCGCGTGACCTGCTGCAGGAAGTGCCCTATCTGGAGCCCAAGCTGCCCAATGAGGCGGCTTACCGGATATTTGCCAGCGACCCGGCACGCTTTGCCATTCCGGTGGTGGAGAATGGTGTGCCCATCGGCCTGCTGCGCCGCCATCACCTGCTGGAAAGTTTTGCCAAGCCTTTCAATCGCGAGTTGTACGGTAAAAAGCCCTGCACCATGATGATGGACAAGCAGCCGCTGATCGTCAGTGCCGACATCAATGTGCATGAGCTGTCGGCGCTGGTGGTGGCTTCCGAGCAGCGCTACCTGGTGGATGGCTTCATCATTACCGAAAACGGCCGTTATCTGGGCATGGGCACCGGTTTTGCCCTGATGCGCAAGATGACCGAGCTGCAGATTTCCGCCGCCCGCTATGCCAATCCCCTGACCGGGCTGCCCGGCAATGTGCCCTTGTCCGAGGCCATCGACCGCCTGCTGGAAGCCCGGCTGCCTTTTGTGGTGGCGTATGCCGATCTGGACAATTTCAAGCCCTTCAATGACCTGTACGGTTATGCGGCTGGTGATGAAATGATTCAGCTGGTGGGGCGTTTGCTGGTGGAGTGCGCCGACCCGGACCGTGATTTCGTCGGCCATGTCGGTGGCGATGATTTTGCGCTGTTATTCCAGTCGGCAGACTGGCAAGAAAAATTGCAGGGCATGCTGCAGGCTTTCGACCACAGTGTGCGCAGTTTTTTTGATCCCGCGCATCTGGGCGCCGGCGGTTTTGAAATGACCGGGCGCAACGGCGAGCAGATGAGTTTTCCGCTCACCAGCCTGTCGGTGGGCGTGGTGCGGGTGAGTCCGGGTCAGTACCCCACTCACTATGAAGTCGGCTCGGCCACCGCCGAGGCCAAGAAACAGGCCAAAAAGCAGCCCGGCAGCTCCTTGTTCGTCGAGCGGCGGCATCTGCTGCCTGCTCCGCACGACTCACGGCCAGCGGGCGTTTGATCAATTAAACAAACAGCAGAAATTTGCCTGTTTTGTATCAAATATTTTTTGCCATAGCGGGTTTTTTACCAAAACAAAGGCGCTGTGAGGCTGGGAAGCCACATTGCAGTGTCACTTTTGATCAAGTTTCGTTTTGAGGCTTGTCAAATTTATTAAACGTAAGCTAGGCTTCTCTCCAGCAAAAGAGCAGCGGCAAAGACTGCTCTGGGTGACGGTGCAGGCATTCCTGCAGGGCGCAAGCGATTTGCCCCTGGCCGGGAAAGCCTGTCCACCCCACCGCGTACGGGAGAGTAGGGGAGGAGCCAGCATGAAATACGCGACACCAGATATTGCCGTCCGTGACGACAGCACAGGCCACGCCTGTTTCTGCCAGCCTCCTCGAAATGATATCGTTTCCGATTTGATCGTTTTTCCCGCTTTTTTCCTTGCTGGCTACTGCCCATCCGGGTTGGGTGCTGGTATTGTTTTGAAAGCGGATTAGGTGCGAGTGGAAAGAGCAGCCCGGCTGCCCTTTCTGGAAGCTGACCCGATAATCAGGTCGCGAACACGCGAAATCAGCCGCCAAGGCTGGAATAGTTGGAGGGAGCAAAATCATGACGGATGCTGTAGCGGCCAATAAGCCGGTTCAATCAGTTGCGGGCGCACAGGCTGCCAAGCAGGTTCAGAGCGTGCAAGCCAATGACAAACCTTATCTGCGCATCAGCGGAGTGGTAAAGAAGTTTGGCGACAACGTTGCCGTTGACCATGTCGATCTGGATATTCGACAGCACGAAATTTTCGCCCTGCTGGGTAGTTCCGGCTGCGGCAAGTCCACCCTGCTGCGCATGCTGGCGGGCATGGATTCCCCGACCTCGGGCAAGATCGTTCTGGATGGCGAAGACATCATCGGTCTGGAGCCCTATGAGCGCCCGGTCAACATGATGTTCCAGAGCTATGCCCTGTTTCCGCACATGACCGTGGCCGAGAACATCGCCTTTGGTCTGAAGCAGGACAAGCTGCCCAAGGCTGAAATCAGTGCCCGTGTCGATGAAATGCTCGATCTGGTACAGATGCGCAAGTACGCCAACCGCAAGCCGCACCAGCTGTCCGGCGGCCAGCAACAGCGTGTGGCGCTGGCGCGCAGTCTGGCCAAGCGTCCGAAACTGTTGCTGCTGGATGAACCGCTGGGCGCACTGGACAAGAAGCTGCGCCAGCAAACCCAGCTGGAACTGGCCAACACCATTGAAAAAGTGGGTGTGACCTGCATCATGGTGACCCATGATCAGGAAGAAGCCATGACCATGGCCGACCGCATCGGCATCATGAGCGAAGGCAAGCTGCTGCAAGTGGGCACGCCGACCGAGATCTACGACTACCCGAACTGTCGTTTCACCGCCGAATTCATCGGTGAAACCAATATGTTCGAAGGCGCGGTGACGGTGGATGAGGCTGACCGCGTGGAAATCACCTCGCAGGAACTGGGTGGCGTGGTGCGTATCGACCACGGCATTACCGGCCCCAAGGGCATGCATGTCTGGGCCAGTGTGCGCCCGGAAGATGTCCGCCTGGATCGCAAGCCGGTGACTGCCGGCCCGAACATGGCTGCCGGTGTGGTGGAAAACATCGCCTACATGGGCAGCTATTCCATCTTCCACGTCAAGCTGGCCAGCGGCAAGATCATCAAGAGCGTGGTGCCGTCCTCGCGCTGGTACGATGCCGATGAAACCGCCCCGACCTGGGGTGATCCGGTATTTGTCAGCTGGCGTGCCGACGTGCCGGTGGTGCTGACCCAGTAAGCGGCCCCCACTGAGCCGGGCGGCTGCACCGCGGCTGCCGGGGTGTTGTGAGTGGGAGGCAATGGCTCCCGCACAGGCCAGGAGCGGATGACTCGCAAGAGTGTCCGCTCTTTTTCCGTCCGCACCGGTCATCATCCGGCCAGATCGCCAGATTCATCCTGCCCTTTCCTTGTTCGCGAGGTCCTTATGCTCCGCTTTGCCCGACAGCCGCACGCACCTTCCTACTATTGCGCCACTGCCCATGCCTGGCAGGCCTGCCCCGAGCTGCAGGGTTCGGCCAGTGTTGATGTCTGCGTGGTGGGCGGCGGGCTGGCCGGCTTGTCGGCGGCGCTCAACCTGGCCGAACGCGGCTTGTCGGTGGCCTTGCTGGAAGGCAGCGCCATCGGCTTTGGCGCTTCCGGCCGCAATGGTGGCCAGGTGATTGCCGGCTATGCCTGCGGCATCGATACCCTGCGCGAGCAGCTGGGCGCTGAGCTGGCACGGGTGATGTGGGATATGTCGGTGGAAGCGGTCGACATCATCGACGACCGTGTCCGGCGCCATGGCATAGACTGCGACTGGACCCGCGGCTTTTGCAATGCCGCGCTCAAGCCACGCCACATGCAGGAGCTGGCAGAGTGGCAGCAGGAAGCCGAGGAAGAATACGGCTATGGCGGCATGGAACTGTGGGACAAGGCCAGGCTGGCACAGCAGCTGGGCAGCGAGCGTTATCTGGGTGGCCTGTATGATCCGCGCTCCGGGCATCTGCACCCGCTGAATTATGCGCTGGGGCTGGCGCGGGCCGCCCAGGCCGCCGGAGTGCGCATTTACGAGCAGACACCGGTCCTGCGGCTGGAGCACGGCAGCCGCCCCAAGGTGCATGCCGAGCATGGCACCATCAGCTGCGACCATGTGGTGCTGGCCTGCAATGCCTATATCGGCCAGCTGGTGCCGCAGCTGGAGCGCAAGATCATGCCGGCCGGCACCTATGTCATTGCCACCGAAGCGCTGGGGCGCGAGCGCGCGGCCAGCCTGATCGCCAACAATATGGCGGTGTGCGACACCAATTTCGTGCTCGACTACTATCGCCTGTCGGCCGATCACCGTTTGCTGTTTGGCGGCAAGGTCAGCTATTCCGGCAAGCAGCCGCACAATCTGGCGGCGGCCATGCGCCAGGACATGCTGCGCGTGTTTCCGCAGCTGGCCGATGTGAAAGTGGACTATGCCTGGGGCGGCTTCTGCGACATCACCGTCAACCGGGCGCCGGACCTGGGCCGGCTGGATGGCAATATCTACTATATGCAGGGCTTTTCCGGCCACGGCGTCAATGTCACCGGCATCGCTGGCAAAGTGATTGCCGAAGCCATTGCCGGCACGGCCGGGCGGCTCGACCTGTTTGCCCGGCTGCAGCACCGTGATTTTCCTGGCGGCAAGCTGTTGCGCACCCCGGCACTGGTGCTGGGCATGGCCTATTACCGCATGCTGGATGCGCTATAAGGAGCGCGGTACGCCTCTTGGCCTTGTCCTGGCCTTTCCGCTGCCTGCTCCAGGCCGCTTGTTGCCGGCCTGCTGACGCATTGTGCCGCGTCTGGCAAGGCTGCGCGGCAGGGCGCTGAATGTTGAAAATCTTGCACAGTGCGGCCACGGCCTGCTTGCCGGCGCAGAATGGAAGATATGCCATCCATGCGGCCTGCCAGCAGCACATCTGCCATTTATTGCCGGCCATAAAAGGCCGTCATGCCATGCGCCTTGTCCAAAAAAATGCACGTAGCGCCGCGTCATCAAACTTTTACTTGTCAAGCAGCGTGATGTTGTTAAAATCCGCGCTCGTTTTGCAATGCAAAACACTGACAATCAATTGTTTCGCTCCGACATCCCAGGCCCACATAAAAGCTTTGTAGCCCGAAAGCCGCGCACTAAGGAGCGGGGTTATCCATCGAATCATTGAGGGAAAATCTCATGGCTTGGACTGTGGCTGATAGCCGGAGCCTGTACGGCATCCGGCATTGGGGGGCGGGTTATTTTGACGTGGGCGACAATGGCTGCATTCAGGTGCAACCCAATGTGCGCCACGACACGCGTATCGATTTGCACGAATTGAGCCGCCAGCTGGGCGCCAAGGGACTGGACCTGCCGCTGCTGGTGCGTTTTCCCGACATCCTGCAGGACCGCGTGACACGCCTGTGCCGCGCTTTCGACAGCGCGATTGCCACGCAGAATTACGGCAACCGCTACACGGCCATCTACCCGATCAAGGTCAACCAGCAAGAAGCGGTGGTGAAAAGCATCATCGCCACCCGCGACGTGTCCATCGGCCTGGAAGCCGGCTCCAAGCCGGAACTGATGGCCGTGCTGGCGCTGGCCCCCAAGGGCGGCACCATCATCTGCAATGGCTACAAGGACCGCGAATTCGTGCGCCTGGCGCTGATTGGCCAGAAGCTGGGCCATCAGGTATTCATCGTCATCGAAAAAGAATCCGAAGTCGACCTGGCCATCGAAGAAAGCCAGAAGCTGGGCGTGCGCCCGATGCTGGGCATGCGCGTGCGTCTGTCCTCGCTGGCCAGCAGCAAATGGGCGGATACCGGCGGTGACAAGGGCAAGTTCGGCCTGTCCGCGGCCCAGCTGATTTCCGCTGCCGACAAGCTGGCCGCTGCCGGCATGTCCGACTGCGTGCGCCTGATGCACTTCCACATGGGTTCGCAGATTGCCAATATCGGTGACTACCGCGCCGGCTTCCGCGAAGCCGTGCGCTATTTTGCCGAACTGCGTGCGCTGGGCCTGCCCATCGACCACGTCGACGTGGGCGGTGGCCTGGGCGTGGATTACGACGGCACCCATTCGCGCAATGCCAGCTCCATCAACTATGACATGGACGAATACGCCCAGGTCATCGTGTCCATGCTGGCCGAGTTCTGCGACGAAAACGGCATTCCGCATCCGCGCATCCTGTCCGAATCCGGCCGCGCCATGACCGCCCACCACGCGGTGCTGATCATGAATGTGACCGACGTGGAGCGCCTGCCGGAAAGCGTGCCGGAAGTGGCCGACCTGTCGGTACTGGCCAAGCCGGTGCGCAAGCTGTTCGAGCTGATGGAACTGACCGACGAGGAAATGGTGACGGAAATCTATTACCGTGCCAGCCATTACGCCTCTGATGTGTCCGACTTGTACTCCGCCGGCCGCATTTCGCTGAAGGAAAAGGCCATGGCCGAAGACGTGCACGCCACGCTGTGCCGTCGCCTGCATCGCCAGCTGCAAGCCAGCCAGCGTTCGCAGCGTCAGGTGTATGACGAGCTGACCGACAAGCTGGCCGACAAGTATTTCTGCAATTTCTCGGTGTTCCAGAGCCTGCCGGATACCTGGGCCATCGACCAGATCCTGCCCATCATGCCGGTACACCGGCTGGATGAGCAGCCCACCCGCCGCGCCGTGCTGCAAGACCTGACCTGCGATTCGGACGGCAAGGTAAAGCAGTATGTCGACCAGCAAAGCATCGAATCCAGCATGTCGGTGCATGATGTCGAACCGGGCAAGGAATACCTGATCGCCGTGTTCATGGTGGGTGCTTACCAGGAAATCCTGGGTGACATGCACAATCTGTTTGGCGATACCGACTCGGTCAACGTCTATGTGCGCGACAACGGCCAGCTGGAGTTTGCCGGTGTCGAGGAGCATGACACCATCGAAGACATGCTGCGCTATGTGCACCTGTCGCCGGAGGAAATCCTCAACCGCTACGAAGAGAAGGCCCGTGCGGCCGACCTGTCCAGCGATGAGCGCAATGTGTTCTTTGCCGAATTCTGCCGCGGTCTGAAGCAGTCGTCCTATCTGTCGGTGTAAGCCGCGCAGGTCTGATGCAAAAGAAAAAGCCCTGAGAAATCAGGGCTTTTTTTGCGTTGCTAGCTCAGCAATCAGCCTTCGGCTTCAACAAAGTCCAGCTCCGGCGGCTCGCGGCGGAAGAAGCCGGTGAGCTTGGCCAGGTAGGCAATGCCCAGCGCCAGCCAGATCAGGCCCAGCATGATGGCACGGCTATCCAGGCTGACCAGCAGCCACAGGTCGGCCAGCATGCCAATCAGCGGAAACAGCAGGAACAGGAAGAAGTCACGCGGCGCACGACGACGCTGATGCACGTAGTAGTGGGCAATCACCGACAAGTTAACGAAGCTGAAGGCCAGGAAGGCTCCAAAGTTGATAAAGGAGGTGGAGGTGGTGACATCCAGCTTCAGCGCCAGCAGCGCTACCACGCCGCAGATCAGCAGATTGTTGACCGGAGTGCGAAAGCGCGCATGCAGCTTGCCGAAGATGGACGGCGGCAGCACCGCGTCGCGACCCATGGCGTACAGCAGGCGTGAGGCGCTGGCTTGTGCCGACAGGCCGGAGGCAAACTGGCCGATGATCAGGCCGATCAGGAAGATGCTGGCAAACAGGTCGCCACCGATATTCTTGGCAATCTCGAACGCGGCATCATCCACGCTCTTGAACTGGCTGGAGGGATGGGCCAGCTGCACAAAATAGGACGCCACCACGAAAATCAGCCCGCCGATGATGGTAATCCACATGATGGCGCGCGGAATGGTGCGGCGTGCATCACGGGTTTCTTCTGTCAGCGTGCTGACCGCGTCAAAACCCAGAAAGGAATAACAGGCCACGGCAGCTCCGGCCATGATCATCGGCAGCTTCATATCGCCACGGAAGAAGGGCGCCAGATTCCACAAGGGCTTGCTGGCATCGCCCGCCACATAGTGGATGCATAGCGCGACGAAGGCCAGCAGCACCAGGAATTGCAGCAGCATCATCAGGTAGTTGACGGTATTGGCCATCTTCAGCCCGACAATGTTGATCAGCGTGGTCAGCACGATGAAGGCAATCACCCACACCGCCATCGGGATGCCGGGAAAGGCCGCCGCCAGATAGGCCGCGCCGATCAGCCAGATGGCCATCGGTAAAAACAGATAGTCCAGCAGCACCGCCCAGCCCACCAGAAAGCCCAGCTTGGCGTGAATGGATTTGCGGGTGTAGGTATAGGCCGAACCGGCCACCGGAAAGGCCGCCGCCATGCGGCCATAGCTGTAAGCTGTAAACAGCATGGCTACCAGTGCCAGCAGATAGGAGGCCGGCACCATGCCATCGGTCATTTGCGCCAGGATGCCGAAGGTCCCCAGTACGATGATGGGCGTCATGTAGGCCAGCCCGAACAGCACCACGGAGCCCAGCGTCAGCGAGCGCTCCAGTTGTTTCGTTTCCATTGTTTCTCCTTTGCGGCTCATGTTTGTGTTTGTTGTCATGAGCCTGTCTCTTTTGTTTTGACTGCTGGTGATTGCTAGCGCGTGGCTAGTGGCGGATACGGAAGCTGCGCTGGCCGTTTTCGCCGTTGATGACTTCACCTGCCAGGGCAATGCGCCGGTCGTGCAGATAGCGGTAATCGCGGCGGCTGGCTGCCAGTTGGCCCAGGTCCAGTGCCACGCGCAGTTGTTGCGGTTCGCGGCCACAGCTGGCTACCACTTGGCCGAAGGGGTTGATCACCGCGCTTTCACCGGCAAATTGCAGGCCATCGCCACTGCCGCAGCGGTTGGTCATCACCGCGAACAGCTGGTTTTCCATGGCGCGCGCGGTAATGGCGGTACGATGCACCGGGCCGTAAGGGTCCATATTGCCGTTGGTGACAATCAGCAGGTCCACCTCTTGCTGCGCCAGGGCGCGGGCGGTTTCCGGAAACTCGATGTCGTAACAGATGAGGATGCCCACGCGCAGACCCTCCCATTCGCAGCTGACCAAGGCATCGCCAGGGGTGAAGATGCCGTGGTCGGAAGCCCACAAATGGGTTTTGCGGTAGGCCAGTGCCACGCCGTGCGGGGTGAGCAGGGCGGTGGTGTTGTAATAGCGGCCCTCATGCGCCTCGGCAAAACCGATGGCGATGCTGATGTTCTTGTCGCGGGCGGCCTGCTGGATGGTGCGGATGGCCGGGCCGGCTATGGGCTGGGCCAGGCTGGCGATATTGTCCGCCGTGGGAAAGCCGCTGAGATAGGTTTCCGGGAATACCAGCAGGCGGGTATCCGGCCCGCAACGGGCGATGGCGTCCAGGGCGCTGGCGGTGTTGGCCGGGATGTCGCCATCGACACCGGGCAGCTGGGCCAGTTCTACAATCATGCTGTCTCCTTGGTTGACTGTTGTCAGACTACATCGCCAGCGCCTACCAGTGACGGGCAACAGGCTGTCGATAAGTCGGTAAGCGTGCTAGCGTGAGGGCTGTCAGCACAGGGCCCAGTATCGGTTGCTGTCCTGCGTATGAAAATTACATCAAGTGGGTAACCAGATTGGGGTAGTCGTGGCTTTGGAAATACAGGATATCGCCTGGCATCGCACGGTGGGGCGTTTGATCGATCAGCTGGACAAGCCGGTGTTCTGGCCAGCCTTGCTGGGCGTGCTGGCCGACTACGTGGCCTTTGACAGCTGGGTGGTGCTGCTGTTTTACCCGGATCGCCCGCCCACGGTGCTGGCCGAGCAGGCCATGGCCGATGGCGGGGTGGATACGCTGTTTCAGGATTATCTGCAGGGCCTGTACCGGCTGGACCCGTTTTATGTCGCCAGCCTGGAGTACCGCCATGCCGGGCTGTTGCGGCTGGATGAGGTGGCGCCAGACCGCTTTCCGTTTACCGATTACTACCAGCGCTATTTCCGCCTGAACATTGTGGAGGATGAGGTGCAGTTCAATCTGCCCGGCGAGGAGGGCAGCACCCTGTGCCTGTCGCTGGGGGCGGGGCAGCGTTTTGCGCCGGAGCAGATGGCCACGCTCAGCCTGCTGCAGCCCTGGGTGCTGGCCCTGATGCGCCAGCGCCTGCATTTCGAGCAACTGGCGGCCAGCAAGCCTGCTGTAGCCGCCCCGCAGGCAGCCCCGGTCGGGCTGGAGGGGCAGGGCCTCACCCTGCGCGAGAATGAGGTGGCGCAGCTGATGCTGGGTGGTCATTCCAGCAAGGCGATTGCCCAGCGCTTGCAGATATCGGTGGAAACCGTGCGCGTGCACAAGAAACACCTGTACAGCAAGCTGGGCATCAATTCGCAATCCGAGCTGTTTTCGGTGTTCCTGCGCGCCAGTCGGGCGTGAAAAAGCCTGCGCGTGGCAGGCTTGGTGTGATGCCGGGCTTGCTTACTGGATAATGCCGCCGCCCAGAAAGATGTCGTATTGGCTTATCCAGACCTAGTCTTGATCATTTTGCCGGTATCGATTGCTGCTTCCATTCCCTGACATAGTCGGCAAATTTCAAAGGGAGCCCACCGCTATCACCTGTGCCTTCGGCAAATTCCCTGAGTAAGGAACGGGTACAGAAATAGTCATCCTTGAAATGGTAGTTTTGTGGGAAATGAATCGGTGCGATTTGTTGGCTTGCTGCATATCTGAAAGCGGCAATGGCCTGTTCTGTTTGTTCCGCACCAACTTCAAGGAGCAGATTTTTGCGGATGATCTGCTGCAATTCCTGTTGATATACACCGTGTTTTGCTTGCCATTGTGCATACGCGGCTTGCAAGGGGGCTACGCTGGCCGGGGCAATGTCTGAGCAGGATTGCAGCGTATTCGGGAATAAACCCTGTACATCCAGAAAGGCAGTCGCGAAGATTTGCATCTTGCCAGCGTTGCCTGCGAAAACAGAGCTGGTTAGGCCAGCAAGCAACGCCACGAGTATTCTGAGCATATCGCCTCCATTGTGATGATTGGACCGCCACCATGAGTGGTGGTGGCCAATTGAATCAGTGATTCTCAACAATGATTGAAGCGATGCGCAATGACACAAATAGCCATTGCGTATTTTGGCAATGGCTTTTAGCTGGTGATGCCGGGCTTGCTTACTGGATAATGCCGCCGCCCAGACAGATGTCCCCGTCGTACAGCACGGCCGACTGGCCCGGCGTCACCGCCCACTGTTTTTCGCGGAAGGTGAGGGTGGCCTGGCCATCCACCACCGGCGACAGCGAACAGGCGGCATCGGCCATGCGGTAGCGGTTTTTGGCGGCGTATTCGCCGGCAGCCGGCGCGCCATTCAGCGTCCACGACAAATCGCTCATCGCCAGCGTGGGCTTGAGCAGCAGCGGGTGGTCGTGCCCCTGCACCACAATCAGCTTGTTGCCCGGAATATCCTTGCCGGCAACAAACCACGGCTCGCCACTGCCATCCTTGCTGCCACCGATGGTCAGGCCCTTGCGCTGGCCGAGGGTGTAGTACATCAGGCCCATGTGCTCGCCCACCACCTTGCCATCCGGCAAGATCATCTGGCCGGGCTGGGTGGGCAGATAGCGTTGCAGGAACTCACGGAAGGGGCGTTCGCCGATAAAGCAGATGCCGGTGGAGTCCTTCTTGGCGGCGGTAGGCAGCCCGGCTTCCTCGGCCAGCTTGCGTACTTCGGTCTTGCGGATGTCGCCCAGCGGGAACATGGCTTTGGCCAGCTGGTGTTGCTGCAGGCGGTACAGGAAGTAGCTCTGGTCCTTGGTGTGGTCCACCGCCTTCATCAGGTAGTGCAGGCCGTCCTTTTCCATCTTGCGGGCGTAATGACCGGTGGCGATGCAGTCGGCACCCAGTTCCAGCGCGTAGTCCAGAAAAGCCTTGAACTTGATTTCGGCATTGCACAGCACGTCCGGATTGGGCGTGCGGCCGGCCGAGTATTCCTTGAGGAAGTAGGAGAACACCCGGTCCTTGTATTCCTTGGCGAAATTGACGATTTCCATGTCGATGCCGACGATGTCGGCCACGCTCATGGCATCCAGCGCATCCTGCTTGATGGAGCAGTATTCGTCGTCGTTGTCGTCTTCCCAGTTCTGCATGAACACGCCGATGACTTCATGGCCCTGTTGCTTGAGCAGCCAGGCGGTTACCGACGAATCCACACCGCCGGACATGCCGACGACAATACGTTTCTTACCCGTCACGGGGAAAATCCTTCTTTCCAGAGAGCCAGGGGCACCACCACGGGTGGTTCCCCGAATGAATTGAACCAGCTGTCCACCACCCATTCCTGGCCGGTGTCCTGCTCGGTGATATGGCTGGCAAAATGTTGTGCCACCAGATAGCGGGTGCGGCGCACGATGTCGTCGACCCGGTGATAATGCAGCCAGCCCTGTGCCGCCAGATAGTGCAGAAAGGCCGAGTCGTTATGGCTGTGGTCGATGCAGTCCATGCGGCCATCGGCATCGTTGTCGAAGCGGTCGCCCCCCTTGTCGTGCCATAGCGGGCTGTCCTGGGCGGCCAGCAGATACAGGGCCTGCACTGCGTGCTGGATCTGGCTGCGTTCGATGGTGGCGTCATGCAGGTCGTCAAACAGTCCGGCCAGCCAGTCGCGGGCCTCGCCGGAAATTTCCATTTCCAGCTGTTTGGCGCAGCCGTAATCATAACAGAGCTGCAAGGGCTCCGCATGTAGCGTCCCGGTCGCCAGCAGCATGGCCAGCCACAGGCAGTGGCGCAGTAACAGGCAAAGTCGAGGCAAGGTTTCCTCTCTTGCCGCCAGTTTCAGGGTTGATGGTGGATCAGGTCCAGGTCGAAACGTTTACCGAGCCGGTAGTCATCCAGACAGTGCATGACCACCGGGCTGCGGTGTTGCAATGCGCAGGCGGCGATCTCATCGTAGGTAAGCCAATGCGCGCTGACAATGCCTGTGTCGAGTTTTTCTGCCGGATGATGGCGAATGGCGCGGGCGGCAAAGGCAAAGCGCAACCAGGTGATGTCACTGTCCGGCTTGTCCACCATGTAAATGCCGACCAGGTGTTGCAATTCCACCTCCCAGCCGGTTTCTTCGCGGGTTTCGCGGATGGCTGCGGCAAACAGGCTTTCGCCATGTTCCAGATGGCCGGCCGGCTGGTTGAAGCGCAGGCCGTATTCGGTTTCTTCTTCCACCAGCAGATAACGACCATCCTGTTCCACGATGGTGGCCACTGTGGTATTTGGCTTCCATTGCATGTGCCTGCTCCTAATGTAATTGACAATCGTTATTATTTGAAAATACCATACAGAGAATTATTCTCATTCAGGGTTTGAGCCATGTATGTCTGCTTGTGCAATGCGGTAACCGACAGCCAGATCCGTCAGGCAGTAGAAGACGGTGCCACGCGCATGTGCGACCTGCGGGCAGAGCTGGGCGTGGCTGCCGAATGTGGCAAGTGTGCCTGCTGTGCCAATCAGCTGCGCAAGGAAACCCTGCAGCAGCTGGCTGCCAGCCATCCGGCGCGGGCGGCCGCCTGATTCGGCCTGTCGTGGCAGGCGCCTCCGCGGCGCGGTCTGCTCAGCAATGAAAAAAGGGGGCAGCAGCCCCCTTTGTCATGTCTGCCATCCGCCTATTTGGCGGCGCTGGCGGCCTTGGCTGCAGGGGCCGAGGCAGTCGGTGCCGGGTCTTCCTGCTCTTCCCACGGCAGGCCCACTTTCTTGTTGTTGATGGACAGGTTGCCACCCTTGTAGTTGAGCTGGGTGGAAATCTGCCCCTTGTCCTCGTTGATGAACTTTTCGTCCTTCCACTGCGTCAGCTGGCTGTCCAGCAGGCTGCGCGCCAGGTCTTCCACTTCGCTCATGTTCGGCTGCACTTCGGCGCTCTGGTCCACCATGAACAGGGTGCGCGCCTGCGCCACCACCAGGTTTTCCAGCGTCTTGCGCGGCAGGCTGAGCTTGGCTTCCACTTCAAAGCGCTTGAGGAAGGCGGTGGAGTTGTTGAGGTCGGCTTCCTGCAGGCCATTCAGCCCCAGGCTGCCTTGCAGCGTGGTTTCACCACTGGGCATCTTCAGATAGAAGTCGTTGATCACCAGTTTCGGATTATTGGTGAGCAGCGGAATGCCGGTGTGCTTGATGGTGTCGATGTACTGCTTGCGCAATACCGCCGGGTCCACGCCTTCGAACGGAATCTGGCTGATGGCCTGATCCAGCTTGAGCAGGGTGGGGCCGTGCAGGTGATTGGCCGACACATCCAGCCGCAGCGGGCCGTAATGCTGGTCGTTGTAGTTGAATTCGGCAAAATCCAGCTTGCCGCGGGTATTGATGAATTCATCCTGTTCGCTGCTGACGATCTGGTAGCGGAAATTCTTCAGCGATACCGCCGACGGCTTGAATTCGCCGGACGGGTTGATGAATTCACCCACGCGCATGCGCGTCATCAGGTAAACCAGTTCGTTCAGCTTGATGCTGTAAGGAACGCTGTCCTTCCAGTTGAGCTGCACATTGCCCACGGTCAGTTCGCTGGTGCCCAGCTTGATGCCGGTGGCACCAGGGCGGATGTCGGATACATAGCGCACACCATCAAACGCCACGCTGCCCTTGCTGGAGGCTTCCAGCAGGAAGCCCGGCGAATTGGCTTCGGTCTTGTATTCCTTGTAGCCGGAGGCGTAGTCCAGCTTCAGGTCAAAGCCTTTCCATTTCATCTTGACGCCGGACAGCGCCTCTTCGTAATCGAAGGACGGAACGTCGACATGCAGCTCGCCGCCACCGCCAAAGCCCAGCCGGTTGGTGACGGTAATCGGGTCCTTGTCGCCAAAAAAGGTCTTGAGCGTCTTGCGGGTGGCATCGCTCATGGCAAATTCCGTGGTGACCAGCGCGCGCGCAGGACGGAAGTCCAGGCTGGACAGGCCGGGGAAGGGGCCATGCTTGATGTGGTTGGTGAACTTGATGGTGGAGTTCAGCAGCGGCTTGAAGTTGTCCGGCAGCATGTTTTCATACGGCCCGGACAGGCGGCGGTTGAACTCCAGCTCGGTGGTTTCGGTGGAGGAGAACCAGCCACGGTCATAGCTGTGCGACTTCACCTTGAATAGCGGCAGGCTGGCCAGCATCTTGTGCTGTTCCTCCAGCGTGTCCTCGGCTTTCATGCCAGCCCAGAAGGCGGCGGCCCCATTGAACACCAACAGGCCACCCAGGGTGGCTCCCGCAATAATCAGACGTCGTTTTGGCAACACAAGCGTTTTTCTGAAGGGTGTGTGGAATAAGGCCCTATGGTACACCAAGCGCGCCACAAGTCGAACCGTAGAAAACAGTCTGACACTGCCGGATCAATTGGTTAAAATGGAGGATTGTCCAAATTACAAGGTTGCCGGCCCTCATGCATTGGCTTAACGGTTTGCTTGATCTCCCGTGGTGGGGTTATATCGTTGCTGCACTGATCCTGACGCATATCACCATCGTGTCGGTCACCATCTTCCTGCATCGCCATCAGGCGCACCGCGCGCTGGACCTGCATCCGCTTGCCAGCCACTTTTTCCGCTTCTGGCTGTGGCTGACCACCGGCATGGTCACCAAACAGTGGGCGGCCATCCACCGCAAGCATCACGCCAAGTGCGAATCCGCAGAAGACCCGCACAGCCCGCAGATCCTCGGTATCAAGAAAGTGCTGTGGGAGGGGGTGGAGCTGTACCGTGCCGCCTGCAAGGACCAGTCAATCATGGACAAGTTTGGTCATGGCACGCCGGACGACTGGCTGGAGCGCAAGCTGTATGCGCCACATTTTGGCAAGGGCATCTTCCTGATGCTGGGCATCGACCTGTTGCTGTTCGGCCCGGCTGGTCTGTCGATCTGGGCGGTGCAGATGCTGTGGATTCCCTTCTGGGCCGCCGGCGTCATCAATGGCCTGGGGCACTGGTGGGGCTATCGCAACTTCGAAAACGAAGATGCCTCTACCAACCTGATTCCCTGGGGCATCATTGTGGGTGGCGAAGAGCTGCATAACAACCACCACACCTTCGGCACCTCGGCCAAGCTGTCTTACAAGTGGTACGAGTTTGACATCGGCTGGATGTATATCCGCATGCTGGAAATCTGCCATCTGGCCAAGGTGCGCCGGGTAGCGCCGCGCCTGGCGCAGGATGCCAGCCGGACGCAGCTGGATCTGGAACATCTGCAGGCCATCATCGCCAACCGCTATGCCATTGCCTCGCGCTATGCCCGCGAGCTGAAAGAGGTGTATCGCAGCGAGCTGGAAAAGATCAGCCTGCCGGACATGGATGACATGACGCGCAAGATGAAGGTATGGCTGAAGCAGGATGCCAAGGACACGCCGTCTGGCGACAAGGCACAGCTGGCAGCGGTGCTGCAGCACAGCGAAACCTTGCACACCGTCTACACCATGCGCCAGGAGCTGTGCCGCTTGTGGGAGCGATCCTCGCTCAGTCGCGAGCAATTGCTGCATGAGCTGCAGGACTGGTGCGTGCGCGCCGAACAGTCCGGCATTGCCGCTCTGGAGCGGTTTGCCCAGAGTCTGCGCATGACGGCCGTGGCCTGAGAAATACCCCTGCCGCACCCAGAAAATCCCGCCGCCGGCGGGATTTTTCATGGGCAGGACCGTATTACTCGGTAATGCTCTGGTTCCAGTAAGCCTGCTTGATATAGGGCTTGGCCGCCAGCTGGCTGGCAATCCGCTCCAGCACGGCCGAATCGGCCGATGTCGACAACAGGGTGGCGGTGATTTCCACATCATCATCCCCAAACGGCTCGACATTCATGTCGCCCAGCGGGTACTGCGCCTGTTCCAGCAACTGGTCGATCAGGGTGAAGGCCAGTTTCTGCTGTTCGTCCTCGCTGATCACGCATAGCTGGTAGGTGACTTCGCTGTGCTCATCGTCCAGCGGGGTGCGGTTGATCGAGTTGACCACCGGCCGCAGCAGGGTGTTGGCGGCCAGTACGAACACGGCGTCCAGCAGTGCCGCATCCAGCAGGCCGGCTCCGGCGCAGGCACCGGCCGCCGCCGAGCCCCACAAGGTGGCGGCGGTATTCAGGCCGCGTACATTCAGCCCTTCTTTCATGATGGTGCCGGCACCGAGAAAACCCACGCCGGACACCACATAGGCCACCACATGGGTGGCACCGTCATTGCCGCCCAGGCGCATGGCCAGATCAACAAAGGCGGCCGCACCCACGGCGACCAGGGCATTGGTACGCAGGCCGGCGGTACGCTGGCGCACCTGGCGTTCGTAACCGATGGCCGAGCCCAGCAGGAAAGCCGTCACCAGGGCGATGAAGGAGTGGGTAAAAACAGCAAAATCGAAGTGCATGCAGCCCTCCTGTTGTGATGGTCTGGTGCAGGCGTATGTGTAACAGCTGGCGATTGCAATCTGACGAAACCGCCAGCTGTCATGCGGGAGGGCAGGACCCTGGCGTCCTGCCCGTGTGTTACAGCATGGAGGCGACGACCTTGTAGATCACCATGCCCATGGCCACCAGCAGATAGCCGCGCAGCACGGCCATCCACAGCTTGTTGCGCTGTGACAGCACCAGCGGTGGCAACTTCTCCAGTGCCGGCATGCGCCAGGTATGCAGGTGATGCAGATCGACTTTGCGCGCCTTGTGCTGCGGAACCTGGCCCTTTTCCATTTCTTCACGGGCATGCATCACGTTCACCACGATGGCGATGATCATGCCGATCACGCTGCCGCCAATCAGGATATTGCTGATGGTTTCGCCTGACATGTCGGGGAAGACCACCGCCGCAGTCAGGATGATGGACAGCAGCACCAGTACCGCCACGATGATGGCCGACAGCACATTGAAGAAGCGACCGTTCACCCACGGGCCCAGTACATCCTTGTCATTGCACAGCAACAGCAGGAAGACGGTGGCGCTGGGCAACAGCACGCCGGCCAGGGTTTGCACGGCATTGGTCAGCAGGCCGAGCGGCACCCCCGGAATCAGCACCAGTGCCGCCGCCAGCACGATCAGCCCGCAATACATGGCATAGAAGCCCTTGGCGTCACCCGGCTTGCGGTGCAGCGAGTGTTTCAGGCTCAGTACATCGCCCAGCGCATAAGCGGTGGACAGCGATACCGCCATGGCACCGATGATGCTGGCGTCAATCAGGGCGACGGCGAACAGCGTGCCGGGCAGGCGACCGTAGTATTTGGCCAGACCGCTGGCCACCGCACCGGCATCCTGGAAGTTGCCGAACTCCGGATGACCCATGAACACCTTGGCGGTGAAGGCAATCATGGCCACCGCACCAATCACCACCAGCGCAATGCCCAGCCACAGATCGGCCCGCTCATAGGAGATGAAACGCGGGGTAATGCGCTTGTCGATCAGATAGCTTTGCTGGAAGAACAGCTGCCACGGCGCCACGGTGGTGCCGACAATGCCGATGATCAGCAGCATCACGTCGGCCAGCTTGCCGCCTGCCGGCATTTGCGGCAGCAGAAAGTCATGCGCTACCTGGGTCATCGGCGGGTGCACCATCACCAGAATGGGAAGCAGCAGCAGGCTGCCGGCCACCAGAATCAGCGAAAAGCGCTCGAAGCGGCGAAAGTCGCCGGTACTGGCCGACAGCATGATGAATACCGCAGCCAGGCCCACGCCGACGATTTTGGGTACGCCCAGAAAATCCATGCCCAGGCTGATGCCGATGAATTCGGTGACGATGGTCAGCGCATTGAGCAGGAACAGGTCGATGGCGCTGAACGCACCCCAGAACTTGCCAAAGCGTTCGAGGATCAGCCGGGCATGGCCCACGCCGGTGACAGCCCCCAGGCGCAGCACCATTTCCTGATTCACGTACAGCACCGGGATCAGCAGCGCCAGCGTCCACAGCAAGCTGGTACCGTAGTTTTGTCCGGCCTGGGCATAGGTGCTGAAGGCACCCGCGTCGTTGTCCCCCACCATCACGATGAGGCCGGGGCCGAGAATGGCCAGCAGGGTCTTGAATTTGGCCATCCAGCCATGGCGGGCCTCGGTGTCATTGTGACGGATGGTGCCCAGTGCGCCGCGGATGTCACCGATGTGGGCGCTATCCAGTACGGCGGTGCGGTTATCCTGTTTGGACATGCAATACTCCCTGACTATGCTTTTTGCAAGCATTTGGCAGCAGAAGCCGGCAGTTCTGGGTGCATGGATGTGTTTTCTTGTGCGTGGACAAGAGAAGATATCTAGGCATCCTGAAACAGGGCAGTCGCTGCAAGATCAATGAATGTGGCCGGGAAGGCCGGCGTGCGGGGAGGTCGCACTGAAGGAAGGGAGGCGGACAGGAGGAAGAGGAGCGCTGTCTAGTGAGTCCTCATCCGGCCTGGCGGCGCCTTGCCGCTCAGTACGACCGCGCTACTGGGGTAGGGGTCCATATTTATCCTTTCTGTGCCGCAAACAGGGCAGTTTCAGTGAAAAAACTTCAGTTTCAGTGCCTGCAGCTTGCCGGCGAGGCAGGCCCACAGGCTTTCGTCTTCCTGGTACAACTTGAAGTTGTCCGGCAGGGTGATTTCGCGCTTCTGGCTGGAAGAAAGCAGCATGGCGTAATGCATGATCAGACTCCTGGAATGTTCCGGGTCCTGCCTGATCGCGCTCGTCTCAGGCGATGGCGGCATTTCCCGGGGAGAAAAATGGCGTAAGGGTAGGGCAATCACATCGACAACTGTCTGATGGCATGGCGGCTCCTTTCTGTCGCGTGGACATCGCGGTGCAGGTTTTGCTGTCTGGGTTGCGGCCAGTCAGCGCGGCGGCCTGTCCTGGCTGATGGAGGCGTCGACAGCCATGGCTGCGCGATGGCAGGGCTAGCCGAATCACCCGGTGCAGCGGCAAGGGGCCGCGCAACACCGCAATGAGGGCTGGGCCATGACCATTGACCTGCTTGTCGGGCAAACAGGGCAGGGCACAACACGGGCTGCTGGTTTTTTTAGGGGGTGTGCTGCAAGAAATCTGGAAGCGCACCGGCCTGCTTATTCGGCAGGACGGCGGCGAAGGAATACGACGCGTGTCTTACCGAGTAAACTGAAAACGTTGTTGACGACTCTGGCAGTCCAAGGCAGTAAACCTGAAAAATAAGATAGGGCGGATTCTATTCCCATGCTTTTTGCCATGTCAACGCTGCTTTTATGTTTTTTTGCGCTTTCGACAAAATGGCGCCGCGCAGGCCGGACGGGAGCGCGCCTGATGCCCCTGTGCTATTGAAAACGGGCTTTCAGCGCGCGCCATTATCGGTAAAATCGCGCTTTTACCCACCACCCGTAGCAAGAGGGAAGCAGCATGAGCATCTATCGTCACAAGCAGGGCGCACGTCTGGCCGAGGCCGCCGTTTGCAATGGCATGATTTTCCTGGCTGGCCAGGTGCCGGAAAACACCGAGGCCGATGCCCAGGCGCAGACCGCCAATGTGCTGGCACAGATCGACACCCTGCTGGCCGAGCTGGGTTCGGACAAGAGCAAGATTCTGGATGTGACCATTTTCCTGGCCAGCCTGGCCGATTACGACGCGATGAACGCCGCCTGGGATGCCTGGGTGCCGGCGGGCAATGTGCCGGCGCGTGCCACGGTGGAAGCCAAGCTGGCCAACCCAGCCTGGAAAGTGGAAATCAAGCTGGTGGCTGCCAGCTGATTTGCGAAACCATGACCAAACAAAACCCGCTACGGCGGGTTTTTTCTTGTGGGCAGGTGCTTGCTCAAAAGCTGCCCTGATAAGCCAGGCTGTCTGCCGGCGGCTGACCGGCCATGAAGTCGCTGCAGGCTTGCAGCACGCAGTCGGTCAGGTCGGGGCGCTGGGCGCTGACCGGAATCACCGGCAGGCTGCGCATCCAGGTCAGCTGGCGCTTGCACAGCTGGCGGGTGGCGGCCACGCCGCGTTCGATGAATTCGGCCTCGTTGCATAGCCCGTCCAGATAGTCCCAGGCCTGGCGGTAGCCGACGCAGCGCATCGAGGGCAAATCAGGCGTGAGGGCCGGATAGTCCTGGCGCAGGCGGCGTACTTCGCCGAGAAAATCCTGCTGCAGCATCAGGTCGAAGCGCTGGGCAATGCGCTGGTGCAGCCAGCTGCGCTGTTCCGGCACCAGGGCCAGCGGCAGGCAGTTAAAGTCGGCGGCGGCTTCCTTGCCACGGGCAATCAGGCTGGACATGGTCTGGCCGCTGACGAGGCAGATTTCCAGTGCGCGGTGAATGCGCTGGGCGTCGTTGGGATTGAGGCGGGCGGCGGTGTCCGGGTCCAGCACGGCCAGCCGCGCGTGCATGGCGGGCCAGCCGATGCGTGTGGCTTCGGCATCCAGTTCGGCGCGCAGGGCCGGGTTTGCCTGCGGCAGCTCGGACAGGCCTTCCAGCAGCGCCTTGTAATACAGCATGGTGCCGCCCACCAGCAGCGGCATATTGCCGCGCGCACGGATTTCCGTGATCAAGCGGTTGGCATCGGCATGAAACTGGGCGGCGGAATACGTCTCCAGCGGGCTGATGATGTCGATCAGGTGGTGCGGGCAGGCGGCCATTTCCTCAGGCGTGGGTTTGGCGCTGCCGATATCCATGCCGCGATACACCAGGGCCGAATCCACGCTGATGATTTCCACCGGGAAATGGTGGGCCAGCGCCAGCGCGAGGCCGGTCTTGCCGGAAGCGGTGGGGCCCATCAACAGAATGGCGTCGGGTGTGTGTGACATGGTGTGGTCTTTGCACTGGCTGGGTCTGGGGCGGGATTGTCGCACAGCTGCATCCGCCCCGGAACCGCTTTTACGGCTGTGGCGCCAGCAGGCTGGTGGCATAGCGGTCCAGCTGTTGCAGGATGTCCTGCTGGGCCGGTGTCAGCTCGCGTGCGCGCACCGCAGCCATTTCCTGCTGGAACTGCGCCAGGCTGCGTCCACCCACGCCGTCCTGCAGCTTGTGCCGGCACCAGGCTTGCCAGCGTTGGCTTTCTTCGCCGGACAGGCTGGATGGGAAGTTGCGTGCGCGGTAGCGGAACAGCAGCTCACCCAGCTGGGGATCTTCAAAAAAGGCCATCTCACCAGTCAGCTGCGCGGCGGATTTCAAGCGTAGCTTGTTCAGCACCTTGCGGTCGTTATTGCTGACAAAGCCGCCATACAGGTTTTCGTCCACATCACGCGGCTCGCCGGCTTCGCGGCGGTAGACCTGGCGCCAGATGGGCGTGAGGTCGGGCAGGGTGGCGGCGCTGGCGGCATGCTGTTGTATCTGCACCATGTCCACGCCCCAGTGCGCTGCCCGATCTGCGCCCAGAACCTTGAGATTGGCTACCACAAAGGGCGATTTGTTGATGTGGATGGTTTTGAGCGGCAGCCGCGTGACACCTTCCGGCAGCTCTTCCGTGCGGGTGTAGATGCGCTGGCGGATGGTGTCGGCGCTCAGGCCGCGCAGCATGGCCGGGTCGAAGGCCAGGTCCCACACGATGACTTCATTGCCGTTGGTCGGGTGCTGGTCCAGCGGCCAGACGATGGCCATATTGCCGCGTTCCACACCATACATGCCGGACACATGCAGCAGCGGCTGCGGGCGATGCAGGTTCAGCTGGGCCTTGACCGCGTCTTTCTTGTGCAGGGTGAGGTAAAAGTCGAAGAGCTTGGGCTGCTTTTGCTTGATCAGCCGCGCCAGCGCAATGGTGGCGCGCACATCGGACAGCGCATCGTGGGCGGCTTCGTGCAGCAGGCCGTTGGCAACGGACAGGTGTTCCAGCTTGAAACTGGGGCGGCCGTCCTCGTGCTGTGGCCATTCGATGCCCTCCGGGCGCAGCGCGTAGGTGGCGCGTACCAGGTCCAGCATGTCCCAGCGGCCGCACTGGTTCTGCCATTCGCGTGCATAGGGGTCGATCAGGTTGCGCCAGAACAGAAAGCGGCTGACCTCATCGTCAAAGCGCAGCGAGTTGTAACCCACGCCGATGGTGCCGGGCGCGGCCAGTTCGCGTTCGATCACGCCGGCGAACTCATGCTCGGCCACGCCATGGGCCAGACAGTGCTGCGGGGTGATGCCGGTGAGCAGGCAGGCTTCCGGCGCCGGCAGGTAGTCGGGTGCCGGCTGGCAGTACAGCATCAGCGGTTCGCCGATTTCGTTCAACTCGGCATCGGTGCGTATCCCGGCAAACTGCGAAGGGCGATCCTGGCGCGGCACGGCGCCAAAGGTTTCATAGTCGTGCCAGAAAAAAGTATGCATGGAGGCTGTCACTTGGTGGGTGGCCGGGCCTTGAGTGTGGCAGCGATGTGCACACGGGCCAAGGCGTGGTGGTGGGCGGCTTCAGTCGGCCTGATGAAAACAGCGGCCGCACACCGCGCGATAGCGTGCTTCGCCACCAATCTCCACTTGCGGGCCCTCGATCACCCGGCTGCCATCAGCATTGATGCGGATATGCATGGTGGCTTTTTTGCCGCAGGCGCAGATGGTCTTGATTTCTTCGATCTCCTCGGCGCGGGTCAAGAGCCAGGTGGCGCCGGGGAAGGGGTGGCCCTGAAAGTCCACGCGCAGGCCGAAGCAGATCACCGGGATATTGCGGGTGTGCGCCAGCCGGTGGAGCTGGCAGACCTGCTCCGGTGTCAGGAACTGGGCTTCATCCAGCAGGATGCAGCTGATGCCGGCCAGCTCAACAGCCAGGAAATCGGTGTCGCCGCCAAAGGTGTGCGCCTGGCGCTGGATGCCCAGCCGCGAGGAAATCATGCCCACGCCAAAGCGGTCGTCGATGGCAGCGGTATACAGCGCCACCGCCTTGCCCATGGTTTCGTAGTTATTGGCAATTTGCAGCAATTGGGTGCTCTTGCCGCTGTTCATGGCGGCGTAGCGGAAAAACAGTTTGGCCATACGTCTGTTTCGGATAAAAGAGGGTTCAGCGCCCGCGCATGAACAGATTGTCGAGGTCTTTCATGCCCAGTCGCGACCAGGTGGGGCGGCCGTGATTGCACTGGTTGGAGCGTTCGGTGTTTTCCATGTCGCGCAGCAGGGCATTCATTTCGGTCAGCGTCAGCTGGCGATTGGCGCGCACCGCACCGTGGCAGGCCATGGTGGCCAGCAGTTCGTTGCGGCGTTCGGTCAGCACCTGGCTGAGGCCGAATTCACGCACGTCTTTCAGCACGGCACGCGCCAGCTCTACCGGATTGCCATCCTGCAGCCACACCGGAATGCCGCGCACGGCGATCTGGGTGGGGGACAGCGGGGCCAGTTCCACGCCCAGCTGTTTCAGCTGCTCGCCATGCTCGTGCACGGTGGCCACTTCCATGCGGTCGGCGGCAAAGGACACTGGCAGCAGCAAGGGCTGCATGGGAATGGTGTCGGCTTCCAGCGCATTTTTCAGCCGTTCGTAGACAATACGCTCGTGCGCCGCATGCATGTCCACCACGATCAGCCCGTCCTCGCACTGGCTGAGGATATACACGCCGTGCAACTGGGCCAGGGCAAAGCCCAGTGGCGGAATGCCCTCGCTGGCCTGTGGCAGCGCCTGCAGCTGGGCCGGCGACAGCATGGGCGGCAGGCTGTCGAGCGCTGGCGCGCTGGCTGGCGGCGTACTGCGCTGTTCTTCTTCCCGCAGGCCGGAGAACATCTTGTCGTAGCTGCCGAGTGCCTCGCGTGCCACATGCAGCGGAATGCTCTGCTGCTGATAGCTGAAGGGGCGGACCGGGGTATGGCCGCTACTGCCCGATGCGCTGCCCGGCACGGGAGTACGCGGCGGGAATAGCGCCGCTTGTGGTGCTGCGGTATTGGCGCTGGTGTTGATGTCGCCCTGCGCCGGTACCGGGCTGCTGCTGCCGGCGGTGGTGGCGGCGAGCGCCTTGTTGATGCTGTGGAACAAAAACTGGTGGATGGCCTGGCTTTCGCGAAAGCGCACCTCGATCTTGGTCGGGTGCACATTCACATCCACCCCGGCCGGGTCCATCGACAGGAACAGCGCATACACCGGGTGGCGGTCGTGATGCAGCACATCGCGGTAAGCCTGACGCAGCGCATGCTGGGCGGTCTTGTCGCGCACGAAGCGGCCATTGACATAGAAATACTGGGCGTCGCGGCTGGCTTTGGAATAAGTGGGCGAGCCGACAAAACCGCTCAGCGTCATGCTGCCGGCAGAGGTCTCCACCGCAATGGCTTCGCTGATGAAGTCCTTGCCCAGCAGTGCAGCCACCCGCTCGGCCAGATCTTGCACCGGCAAGCGCCAGATCACCTTGCCATTGTGGCGCAGCAGAAACTCCACTTGCGGGTGTGCCAGCGCAATGCGTTCGAAGGTGGCTTCGCAATGGGCGTATTCGGTGTTTTCGCTCTTGAGGAATTTGCGCCGCGCCGGGGTGTTGAAGTACAGGTCCACCACTTCCACGCTGGTGCCGGGGGCATGCGCGGCCGGTTCCGCCGGATGCAGGGCGCCATCGATGGCGATGATCTGGTGGGCGTGAGCACTGTCCGCCGGGCGGCTGGTCAGGGTGAGGCGCGAGACCGAGGCCACGCTGGCCAGCCCCTCGCCGCGAAAACCCAGCGTGCCCACCTGTTCCAGATCATCCAGCGAAGCGATCTTGCTGGTGGCGTGACGGTCCAGCGCCAGCGGCAGGTCATCGGCGGTGATGCCGCTGCCGTTGTCGGTGACGCGGATCAGCTTGATGCCGCCCTGGGCCAGATCAACCGTGATCTTGCTGGCGCCGGCGTCCAGGCTGTTTTCCAGCATTTCCTTGAGGGCGGAGGCGGGGCGTTCCACCACCTCGCCAGCAGCAATCTGATTGACCAGGTGGTCAGGAAGCTTGTGAATGCGTTTCATAGGCCAAGGATGATAATGCCGGACGGGCAAGAAGGGTAGGGCGATGCTCCCGCCGCTGCGGGCGGGAGCGGCAAAGGCTTACTGGCGCTGCGCCGCGCGCTTGTGCCGCCAGAACTCGATGATGGCCGGCAGGAAGGACACGAAAATGATGCCGAAGATCAGCAGTTCCAGATTCTTGCGCACGAAGGGCAGATTGCCGAAAAAATAACCGGCATAACAGAAACCCGCCACCCACAGCACGGCACCGGTCACGTTATACACGGTGAACTGGCGATAACCCATGCTGCCGATGCCGGCCACAAACGGGGCAAAGGTACGGATGATGGGCACGAAGCGGGTGAAGATGATGGTTTTGCCACCGTGCCTGTCGTAGAAGGCATGGGTCTTGGCCAGGTATTCCGGCTTGATCAGCCGGGGAAAGCGCCGCAGCAGGGCCGCGCCCAGATAGCGGCCGATGGTGTAGTTGACGCTATTGCCCAGCACGGCGGCCACGGTCAGCAGCAGCACCAGCATGTGCGCATCCATTTTGCCCATGGCCGCCAGCGCACCCGCAACGAACAGCAGCGAGTCGCCCGGCAGGAAGGGCGTTACCACCAGCCCGGTTTCGCAGAAGATGATGAGAAACAGGATGGCGTAGATCCACACACCATACTGGGCGACCAGCTGGGTCAGGTGGACATCGATGTGCAGGATGAAGTCGAGCAGGAATGTGATGGCTTCCATGAGTCACCGTGGTGGTTGGCTATGGTGGATAAAAAACCGGCCGGACAAGCCGGCCAGTGTGTGCTGCATAGGGAGCTGCCCTGGTTCAGACCACGGCTTCTTCTTTTGGTTTGGTCGGCTTGATCATGTGCTCGCGGCTGACACCCAGCCACAGTGCGATCGGGCTGGCCACCAGTACCGAAGAGTAAATGCCGAAGATGATGCCGATGGTCAGCGCCATGGCAAAGCCGTGCAGCGCCGGGCCGCCGAATACCAGCATGGACACCACCATCATCTCGGTGGAGAAGTGGGTGATGATGGTACGGCTCATGGTGGCGGTAATGGCATTGTCGATGATGCTGGCGGTGCTCTTGCCACGCAGGCCCGGCTTGCGGAAGTTCTCGCGGATACGGTCGAACACCACTACCGATTCGTTCACCGAGTAGCCCAGCACCGCCAGCACGCCGGCCAGTACGGTCAGCGAGAATTCCCAGCGGAAGAAGGCAAAGCAGCCGAGGATGATCACCACGTCGTGCATGTTGGCGATGATGGCCGACACGGCGAAGCGCCATTCAAAGCGCATGGCCAGATAGGCCATGATGCCCAGGCACACCAGAATGGCGGCAGTCAGGCCGTGGCTCACCAGTTCCTCACCCACGCTGGGGCCGACAAAATCGACCTTGCGCAGTTGCACGGTGCTGTCCTTGGCCTTGAGCAGGTTCATCACCTTGTCCGACAGCTGGGCCGAGGTGGTGCCCGGCTTGTTCGGCAGGCGAATCATCACATCGCTGCTGCTGCCCAGGCTTTGCACGGTGGCTTCGCCCAGCTTGAGGCTGTCCACGGTGTCGCGGATCAGGTTCAGGTCGGCCGACTGCTGGTACTGCACTTCCAGCACGGTACCGCCGGTGAACTCAACGCTGTAGTTAAGGCCGCGGGTGGCCAGGAAGAACACGGCCAGAATGAAGGTGACCAGCGAAATCGCCGTGGTCAGCCTGCCGTAGCTCATGAACGGGATGTCCCGTTTGATGCGGAAAAGCTCCATGATCTGTCCTGTCCTTATTTCTCAGGTTTCCACACCTGGCCAATGGCCAGCGAGGTCAGTTTGCGACGGCGGCCGTACCACAGGTTCACCAGGCCGCGCGAAACCAGCACTGCCGAGAACATCGAGGTCATGATGCCGATGCAGTGCACCACGGCAAAGCCGCGCACCGGGCCGGAGCCGAAAATCAGCAGGGCCAGACCGGCAATCAGGGTGGTGACGTTGGAGTCCAGAATCGTCGCCCAGGCATGGCCATAACCGGCCTGGATGGCCGAGTGCGGCGGTACGCCGTTGCGCAGCTCTTCACGGATACGCTCGTTGATCAGCACGTTGGCATCAATCGCCATGCCCAGCGCCAGCGCAATGGCGGCAATGCCGGGCAGGGTGAGCGTGGCCTGCAGGATGGACAGGATGGCCAGCAGCAGGAACACGTTGACCGCCAGCGAGATGGCAGAGAACACGCCAAACACGCCGTAGTAGATCACCATGAACACCGCGATGGCAGCAAAGCCCCACAGGGTGGAGTGGAAGCCCTTCTCGATGTTTTCCTTGCCCAGGCTTGGGCCGACGGTACGCTCTTCGATGATGTTCATCGGCGCAGCCAGCGAACCGGCACGCAGCAACAGGGCAGTGTCATTGGCTTCGGCCGGGTTCATGCTGCCGGAGATTTGCACGCGGCCACCACCGATTTCCGAGCGGATGACCGGAGCCGTCACCACTTCGGCACGGCCTTTTTCCACCAGGATCATCGCCATGCGCTTGCCGATGTTTTCCGCCGTCACCTGACGGAAGATGGAAGCGCCGGTGGAGTCCAGATTGATGTGTACTGCGGGGGCGCCGTTTTCATCAAAGCCGGCTTGCGCGTCGTTGATGTTGTCGCCGGTCAGCTCCACGTCCTTCTTCACCAGGATCTTGCTGTCGCCATGCGAGGTGGCTTCGTCCAGCAGGTCGTAGCCAGCCGGAATATTGCCGGCCAGCGCATCGCTGACCTTGCCCTGGTCGTCTTCCACCATGCGCACTTCCAGCGTGGCAGTGCGGCCGATGATGTCCTTGGCGCGGGCAGTATCCTGGATACCCGGCAGTTCCACCACGATGCGGTTGGGGCCGGCCTGCTGGATGATGGGTTCGGAGGTGCCCAGCTCGTTCACCCGGTTGTGCAGGGTGGAGATGTTCTGCTTCACCGCATCGCTCTGGATCTTGGTGACTTCTTCCGGCTTCAGCGTGGCGGTCAGCTTGTAATTGGCATCGTCACTGCTCACCACCAGGGTGGGCAGGGTGCGGCTGACCACGTTCTGCGCGGCTTTCAGGGTGTCGGCATCACGCAGCTGCACTTCCAGCACATTGCCATTGCGCTTGATGCTGCCATAGCGCACCTGCTTGTTCTTCAGCTCGCGGCGGATGTCGCCGGCATAGCGTTCCATGGTTTTGTCGATGGCAGCCTGCATGTCCACCTGCAGCAGGAAGTGCACGCCACCGCGCAAGTCCAGACCCAGGAACATGGGGTAGGCTTTCAGGTCGGCCAGCCACTGCGGCGAGGCCGGCAGCAGGTTGAGCGCAATGATGTAGCTGTCACCCAGCGCATGCTGGAT
>NZ_JAELTZ010000163.1:0-323 GCF_016429115.1 Aquitalea sp. ASV15
CGGCGCCATCATCGGCACCGGCATTTTCGTGCTGACCGGCACCGGTGCCACCGTGGCCGGTCCGGGCCTGGTGCTGTCCTTCATCATCGGCGCCTTTGCCTGCGGTTTTGCCGCACTGTGCTATGCCTGTCTCTTATACACATCTGACGCTGCCGACGAACGAACAACAGTGTAGATCTCGGTGGTCGCCGTGTCATTGAAAGGGGGGGGGGGGGGGGGGGGGGGGGGGGGGGGGGGGGGGGGGGGGGGGGGGGGGGGGGGGGGGGGGGGGGGGGGGGGGGGGGGGGGGGGGGGGGGGGGGGGGGGGGGGGGGGGGGGGGGGG
>NZ_JAELTZ010000022.1:0-69347 GCF_016429115.1 Aquitalea sp. ASV15
GTCATTCAGCTGGCGAGCCAGCACGGTGTTGCCGGCGATGGCTGCAGCACACATCTGGCTCATCAGTTTCGGTGCCACATTGGAGGTGACCGAAATCACGCCATTGCCGCCGCACAGCATGAAGGCCATGCCGGTGGCGTCATCGCCGGAGTACAGTGCGAAGTCGGCCGGTACGCGGCTGATCAGGTCACATGCGCGGCCGATATCGCCAGTGGCGTCTTTGAGGCCGATGATGCCGGGTACCTGGGTCAGGCGCAGCACCGTGTCGTTATTCATGTCGGCAACGGTACGGCCCGGTACGTTATACAGGATCACCGGGATGTCGACACTTTCTGCAATGGCGCGGAAGTGGCGGTACATGCCTTCCTGGGTGGGCTTGTTGTAGTAGGGCACCACCGACAGGGTCATGTCGGCACCGGCCTGCTTGGCATGGGCGGCCAGTTCAATGGCTTCGGCGGTGGAGTTCGCCCCGGTGCCGGCGATGACCTTGACGCGACCCTTGGCTTGTTTGATGACGGCCTCGACGACCTGGATGTGTTCATCAACGGCCAGGGTGGCGGATTCGCCAGTGGTGCCGACGGCGACAATGCCGCTGGTTCCGTTGTCGATGTGGAAATCAACGAGGCGGGAAAGCGATTCGAAGTCGACCCGACCATCTGTGGTCATCGGGGTGACCAGGGCAACCAAGCTACCGGTAAGCATAGTTCTGCCTATATCTAGGGATGAGGATTCAAAGTCTTCGATTGTAGCGGAATTCCCCTACGGGTCAAAAGCATGTCATCGCATTTGGTGCAGGACTCCGGATTGAAAGCGGGCTGTGATAGAATCCTACGTTTTTCCGATACTTACGGCTGGACTGGCTGAAGGATCTCAAGCGTGATTACCACTAGCAACATTACCATGCAGTTTGGCGTGAAGCCTTTGTTTGAAAAGGTTTCCGTCAAGTTTGGCGAAGGCAACCGTTATGGCCTGATTGGTGCCAACGGTTCCGGCAAATCGACATTCATGAAAATTCTGGGCGGTGACCTGGAGCAGACCAGTGGCGAAGTGGCCATTGAAAACGGTCTGCGCCTGGGCAAGCTGCGGCAGGATCAGTTTGGCTATGAAGAGCAGCGCGTCATCGATGTCGTGCTGATGGGCCACACCGAAATGTGGTCGGCAATGAGCGAACGCGACGCCATCTATGCCAACCTCGAAGCCACCGAAGATGACTACATGCACGCGGCAGAACTGGAAGCCAAGTTCGCCGAGTACGATGGCTATACCGCCGAAGCCCGCGCCGGCGAGCTGTTGATGGGGGTGGGTATTCCGGTCGAGCAGCATTTCGGCCCGATGAGCGAAGTGGCACCGGGCTGGAAGCTGCGTGTCCTGCTGGCGCAGGCGCTGTTTTCCAATCCGGACATCCTGTTGCTGGATGAACCGACCAACAACCTGGACATCAACACCATTCGCTGGCTGGAAAATGTGCTGAACGAGCGCAATTCCACCATGATCATCATTTCCCACGACCGTCACTTCCTGAACTCCGTGTGTACCCACATGGCGGATCTGGACTACAACACCATTCGCATCTATCCGGGCAACTACGACGATTACATGATCGCCTCGGCCCAGGCGCGCGAACGCCAGTTGTCGTCCAACAGCAAGGCCAAGGAACGTATCCAGGAACTGCAGGAGTTCGTGGCGCGCTTCTCGGCCAACAAGTCCAAGGCACGCCAGGCGACTTCCCGCCTGAAGCAGGTGGACAAGCTGAAGTCCGAGATGGTGGAAGTGAAGCCATCCAGCCGTCAGAGCCCGTTCATCCGCTTTGAAACCGACGACCGCTTCAAGCTGCATCGTCAGGCGGTGGAAGTGGAAAACCTGAGCAAGGCTTACGATAGCAAAGTGCTGTTCAAGGACATGAGTTTCATCCTGGAAGCCGGTGCCCGTCTGGCGGTGATCGGCCCGAACGGTGCCGGTAAGACCTCGCTGGTCAAGTTGCTGGCCGGTGCGTTTGAACCTGCCTTTGCCGAGGGCCTGACAGCTGATTACGGCACGATCAAGTGGGCAGAAAAAGCACAGATCGGTTATTTCGCCCAGGATCATGAAGCCGAGTTCGACAGCGACATGACACTGACCGAGTGGATGCGGCAGTGGGGACAGGAAGGCGACGACGAGCAAGTCATTCGCGGCACCCTGGGCCGACTGTTGTTTGGCGGCGACGAAGTGACCAAGCCGGTGCGGGTACTGTCTGGTGGCGAGAAGGGCCGCATGCTGTATGGCAAGCTGCTGCTGCAGAAGCCCAATGTGATGATCATGGATGAACCGACCAACCACATGGACATGGAATCCATCGAGGCGCTGAACATGGCGCTGGAAAAGTACAAGGGCACGCTGATATTCGTCTCGCACGACCGTCAGTTCGTCAGCTCGCTGGCCACCCATGTGCTGGAACTGGATGGCAAGGGCGGCTATGACTACTACACCGGCAATTACGAGGATTATCTGGCCAGCAAGGGTCTGGAGTAAGCCGGAATACTCGCGGCCGGCCTTGTATTTGTCATCGTGACAGGCAGGCTAGAGCGATTGCTTTACCGACGGGAGCAGGTGCGCTATATTGCAGTGCGACATTGTGTTGCGCTGCAATAACGACAGCGCACGATGCTCCCGTTTTTACGTAGTGCCACATAATAATTACAAGACAAGAACAGGAACCTGATCTCGAATGGGTCGATGGTGGAGCCCGAAAGTCGACCCGTGATCGGGTTGCCTGCAACCTCAAGTTAATGAAGGAAGAACCATGCGATTGAAAGGGAAAGTCTCCATCATCACTGGCGGTGCCAGCGGCATCGGCAAGGCTACTGCGGAAAAGTTCGTCAAGGAAGGCGCCATCGTTGCCGTCTGTGACCTGAACCTTGACGTTGTCAATGCGGTGGTGGAAGAACTGAAGGCTCTGGGCGGGGAGGCTGTCGGCTACCAGGTCAACGTGACGGACAAGGCGCAGATCGCCGATATGGTTGGTGATCTGAAAGCACGCTTTGGCCGCATCGACGTACTGGTGAACAATGCGGGCATCGTGATGGATGCCCAGCTGATCAAGATGACCGACGATCAGTTCGACAAGGTGATCGACATCAACCTGAAGGGCGTGTACAACTGCGCCCGCGCCGTGGTGGATACCATGGTGGAGCAGGGTGGTGGTGTCATCCTGAACGCATCCTCGGTAGTCGGTGTGTATGGCAACTTCGGCCAGACCAACTACGCCGCCACCAAGTTTGGCGTGATCGGCTTCGTCAAGACCTGGGCCAAGGAATTGGGCAAGAAGGGCATCCGCGCCAACGCCGTATGTCCGGGCTTTGTGGCTACGCCCATCCTGAAATCCATGCCGGAAAAAGTGATCCAGGCCATGGAAGACAAGGTGCCGATGAAGCGCATGGCCGACCCGGCCGAAATCGCCAATGTCTATGCCTTCCTGGCATCGGACGAAGCCAGCTACATCAATGGCGCGGCAATCGAAGTAACCGGTGGCCTGACCCTGTAATTACGGCAGCTCATCAGTCAAAACGCCCCGGCATGCCGGGGCGTTTGTCTGTCTGCTGTCTTGTTTCAGTCGTCCAGATCGCTGTCGTGGGCCAGCAGGGCGGCATCCACTTCGCGTCGGTGCAGGTGGGGAGCAAACAGCTCGATAAAGGTGTAGGCAAAGCCACGCAGATAGGCATCCTTGCGAATGCCGATCTTGGTGGTGGACGGCTCGAACAGGTGACCGGCATCGATGATGCGCAAACCGGCATCACGGTTCGGCTCGAATGCCATGCTGGCGATGATGCCGATACCCAGGCCAAGCGAAACATAGGTCTTGATCACATCGGTATCGATCGCAGTGAGTACCACGTTGGGACTCAGCCCCTGATCAGCAAAGGCCTTGTTGATTTTGGAGCGGCCGGCAAAGGCAAAGTCGTAAGTGACAATCGGATAACTGGCAATATCGGCCAGCGTAATCGGCCGTTCCAGTTGCAATAGCGGATGATCCTGCGGCACCACCACCGAACGGTTCCATTCATAGCAGGGCAGCATGGCCAGCTCCTTGTAGAGCGCAATGCCTTCGGTTGCCACCGCCAGATCGGCCTCGCCGGACACCACCATTTCGCAGATCTGGGTCGGACTGCCCTGCTTGATGGAGAGTCTGACCTTGGGATAGCGTTGCACAAAGGCTGCAATCGTGGGCGGCAGGGCGTAGCGGGCCTGGGTATGGGTGGTGGCAATGGTGAGCGCCCCTTCCGATTCCCGCGAAAATTCGTCACCCACCCGTTTCAGGTTCTGTGCTTCACGTAGAATGCGCTCGGAAATGCGCAGCACTTCCTTGCCCGGCTCGGAAACCGACACCACGCGCTTGCCGTTGCGAATGAATACCTGAATGCCCAGCTCGTCTTCCAGCAGGCGAATCTGTTTGGAAATGCCGGGCTGAGAAGTATGCAGCTTTTCCGCTGCTTCGGAGACATTCAGGCCCTGTTTGGCCACTTCGACCAGATAGCGCAGCTGTTGCAGTTTCATAAGACGGGCGTATTCCATAAAACCTGTAGGCATTAAATACTAACACAATATTCTTTTAGGTTTATATGGGGCTTGGGTAGGATGGTGCCCTAGCCAGACTATACCTATGTGGAGCGCTCGATGAGCCTGGATGTGAAACTTGCCGCAACCCAAGCCTTGCTGACGGAAATTGCCGCCAAGCACCCGGATGCGGTGCTGGCCAACAGCTATGGCGCCGAAGACATGGTGCTGACCGATCTGATCGCCCGCCTGGCCCTGCCGCTGCAGGTGTTCAGCCTGGATACCGGACGCCTGCCAGCAGAAACCTACACCCTGATGCAGCAGGTGGCCGAGCACTACCCGGCCTTGCCGGTCAAGGTGTACTTCCCGCAGACCGAGGCCACCGAGGCCTACGTCAATACCCATAGCATCAATGGTTTCTATCACAGCGTGGAACTGCGCAAATCCTGTTGCCAGATTCGCAAGATCGAGCCGCTCAAGCGCGCACTGGCGGGGAAGTCCGCCTGGATTACCGGCCTGCGTCGCGAACAGTCGCCTACGCGCCAGGACTTGGGCAATCAGGAATTCGATGCCGACAATGGCCTGATGAAATTCAATCCGCTGATCGAATGGACCGAGGCCGAAGTGTGGGAATACATCCGCAGCAACGATGTGCCCTATAACGCCCTGCATGATCAGCGTTACCCCTCCATCGGCTGTGCCCCCTGTACCCGTGCGATCACCGTCGGTGAGGACGTGCGTGCAGGCCGCTGGTGGTGGGAAAACCCCGAATCCAAAGAGTGCGGCCTGCACATCAAGGCAAGCCCGCTCAAGCGCCCAGCATAAGGCTGGCCGGCCAGCACAGGCCAACCTTACCCAAGGACATCCAACCATGTACCGTTATGATGAAGTCGACCACCGCATTGTGCGCGAGCGTGTCGAGCAGTTTCGTGATCAGACCCAGCGCTTTCTGGCGGGTCAGCTGTCCGAAGATGAATTCCGCCCGCTGCGGCTGATGAATGGCCTGTATGTCCAGCGCCATGCCCCCATGCTGCGGGTGGCCATTCCCTATGGCCATCTGGCAAGCCGTCAATTGCGCAAGCTAGCGCACATTGCCCGCACCTATGACAAGAATTACGCCCACTTCACCACGCGTCAGAACATCCAGTTCAACTGGCCTGAGCTGGCGCGGGTGCCGGATATCCTGGCCGAACTGGCCGAAGTGGAAATGCATGCCATCCAGACCTCCGGCAACTGCGTGCGCAACACCACCACCGATGCCTTCGCCGGTGTAGCCCAGGACGAATTGCTCGACCCGCGCGCCTATTGCGAAATCATCCGCCAGTGGAGCACCCTGCATCCGGAATTCGCCTTCCTGCCGCGCAAGTTCAAGATTGCCGTATCCGGCAGCGTGGAAGATCGCGCCGCGACACAAGTACACGATATCGGCCTGCATGTGGTGCGCAATGAGGCGGGTGAAGTCGGCTTCAAGGTGATCGTCGGCGGTGGTCTGGGACGTACCCCCATTGTGGGTGAAGTGGTGAAGGAATTCTTGCCCACCCGCCATCTGCTGACCTATCTGGACGCGGTACTGCGCGTCTATAACCGTTTTGGTCGCCGTGACAACAAGTACAAAGCGCGGATCAAGATTCTGGTCAAGGCCATGACTGTTGAGGGCTTTGCCGCCAAGGTCGAAGACGAATGGTTGCATCTGAAAGATGGCCCATCCACCCTGCGGGATGTGGATGTCGCCCACTATGCCTCCTTCTTCACCGACCCCGACTACGAACAGCTGTCAGCCAATCCGCCTGAGTTCAGCAGCAAACTGGCTGAAGAACCGGCCTTTGCCCGCTGGGTGGAGCGTAATACTCGTCCTCACAAACAGGCCGGCTATCGTTCTGTCGTACTGTCATTGAAGAAGACCGGCGTCCCCCCGGGTGATATCACCGCCGAGCAGATGGACGCCGCTGCCGACTGGGCCGACCGTTTCGGTTACGGTGAGCTGCGTGTGGCACACGAACAAAACCTGATTCTGCCGGATGTGCGTGAGCGCGACCTGTATGAAGTCTGGCAACTGGCCAAGAGCCAGGGCTTTGCTACACCGAACATCGGCCTGCTGACCGACATCATCTGCTGCCCGGGTGGTGACTTCTGCAGCCTGGCCAATGCACGCTCCATCCCGGTGGCGGAAGCGATCCAGACCCGTTTCGAGGATCTGGACTACCTGTTTGATCTGGGAGACATCGACTGCAATTTCTCCGGTTGCATGAATGCCTGTGGTCATCATCACATCGGCAATATCGGCATCCTGGGCGTCGACAAGAACGGCGAGGAGTGGTACCAGATCACCCTTGGCGGCAGCCAGGGCAGCCACACCACCATCGGCAAGGTGATTGGCCCTTCGTTTGCCCAGGCCGATGTGCCTCTGGCCTTCGAAAAAATCATGACCGTGTACCTGGAACAGCGCGCAGCCGGCGAGCGCTTTATCGAAACCGTACGCCGTATTGGCCTCGACCCCTTCAAGGAGCGCGTTTATGCAAAGCATCATTAAAGATGGCCAGATTGTTCAGGATGGCTGGCAGATCCTGCGTGCCGATGCCGAGGGACAGTATCCGGCGGTCGCCCCCGACGTCGACGTAATCGTACCGCTGTCGCAATGGCTGGCCGACAAGGCCGGCTGGCAGGCCCGGCCCGGCCGGACTGCCGTCTGGCTGGCTCCGGCTGATGATCCGCAGCTGCTGGCGGCCGATCTGGCGGCGCTGCCGCTGGTGGCGGTGGATTTTCCAGCCTTTACTGATGGGCGAGGTTACAGTCTGGGACGACTGTTGCGCGAACGATACAGCTATGCCGGTGAGTTAAGAGCCTTGGGCGACGTGTGGGTGGATTTGCTGCACTATCTCTGGCAGGTTGGCTTCAATGCCTTTGAAATCAAGGATGGCAAAGCGATTGACAGCGCGCTGTCCGGATATGACACCTTCACGGAACGTTACCAGTCCACCCATCGTGAACCGCTTCCCCTGTTTCGTCGCCGTGTAACATCGTTGTGATAGTGTCGTGTTAATGATACAGAAGTGCTGAATTTTGCCTGATTTTTGATGCTTTTTTGCAACATGTTGTCTGCAGCAGCTGTCGTGCTGTGTTGACACCGGGTGGACGCATTTCTATAGTGCCCGTTAACTGCATAAACACAGTTTGGCGCTTACCCTGTTGTTTGCAGTAGAATTGTCCGCGTGGTGTTTGCGTCAACCGCATCAATACCGATTCATAGATAAAAGAGGGAATAATATGACTAAACAGCTGAAACTGAGCGCCCTGGTTGCTGCTCTGCTGGTTTCTGCTAGCGCGTTCGCAGCTAAGCCGGGCTACACCGTAGATCAAAGCACCGACGCCGTTTCCCGTAACAACTACGGCGAATGCTGGCACACTGCCTACTTCGACAAGGCCAAGGACGGTCTGGTTGAGTGTGGCGATCGCGAAGCTGCCAAGCCGGCTGCTCCGGTAGCACAAGCTCCCAAGGCTGCTCCGGTTTCCGTCAAGGAACACGTCACCCTGTCCGCCAAGGTTCTGTTCAACTTCGACAAGGCTACCCTGCGTACTGATGCCAAGAACGAACTGGATCCGCTGGTTGCCAAGCTGAAGGCCCACGCTGGTCAAGGCGTTCTGAACGGTGTTGAAATCGACGGCTACACCGACTTCATGGGTAGCGACAAGTACAACAACGCCCTGTCGCAGAAGCGTGCTGATGCTGTCAAGGAATACTTCGTAAACGCTGGTGTACCGGCTGAGAAGGTGACTGCAGTTGGCAAGGGCAAGGCTGATGCCAAGATGACCGACGAGTGCAAGTCCAAGTTCCCGAAGTATGCCAAGAACAAGAAGCAAAATGCTGAAATCAAGGCCTGCATCGAGCCGGATCGTCGTGTTGACGTAGTGATCGACGCTGTCAAGGTTGTTACCCAGCAGTAATCTGCCACGGTAGACCTGAAAAGCCCCACGCAAGTGGGGCTTTTTTGTTTTGCACCATCGGTGCGCTTGGCTGGACGCTGCGCGCTGCGCACGGCTACAATCGTAAGTTTTCAGGATGCTAGGCAGCACATGCAGGTATTTCTAGGAGACCCGCGACGCTTTGGGCTCGCTGGCTGTGCATTGACCATCGGCAATTTCGATGGCGTGCATCTGGGCCACCAGCACATGCTGCAGCGCCTCAAGGAAGAGGCCAAGGCCCGTTCCTTGCCCACTGCGCTGCTGACGTTCGAACCGCACCCGCGCGAGTTTTTCACCCGCAGCAATCCGCCGGCCAGGCTATCCACCTTGCGCGACAAGTGTAGTTTTCTGCGCGAACTGGGCCTGCTGGATTACGTGTTTGTCTTTCGTTTCAACCAGCGTTTTGCCGGCATGAGAGCAGAAGCCTTCATCCAGGATGTGCTGGTACGTGATCTGAAAACCCGTTATTTGCTGATCGGTGACGATTTCCAGTTTGGTGCTGCCCGCAAGGGGAATTTCGACTTGCTGTCCGCCTGTCCGGATTTTGTCACCGAGGCCATGCCGTCGGTGCTGGTCCAGGGCGAGCGCGCATCCAGTACCCTGGTGCGCGAGCGGCTGGCACTGGGCGACCTGGATGCGGCCAATGCCTTGCTGGGGCGCTGCTATCAGCTGTCTGGCAAGGTGATGCATGGCAAGAAGCTGGGGCGGACCATCGGTTTTCCCACCATCAATGTCCATCTGCCACACCTGAAGCCGGCCTTGCAGGGCGTGTTTGTGGTAGAAGTAGAGACCCCCTTTGGTCGCAAGGGAGGGGTGGCCAGCCTGGGGTTGAACCCCACGGTCAGCACCAGCAGCGACTACAAGCTTGAAGCACATCTGTTTGATTTCTCTGGCGATCTGTATGGCCAGCGCGTCACGGTGCGCTTCCTGAAGAAACTGCGCGATGAAGAGCGCTATGACAATTTGCCGGCACTGGTGGCGCAGATCGAACGCGATGCTGCCAGTGCCCATACCTATTTGACCAGTTTGCAGCGAGAGCAGGCATGAGCATCGATTACCGTAAAACCGTCAACCTGCTGGATACCCCGTTCGCCATGCGAGGGGATCTGGCCAAGCGCGAACCTGCCTGGGTCAAGCGCTGGCAGGAACAGAAGCGCTACGACAAGGTACGCAAACTGTCGGCCGGCCGTCCCAAATTCATCCTGCACGACGGCCCGCCGTATGCCAATGGCGACATTCATATCGGCCATGCCGTCAACAAGGTGCTGAAGGACATCATTGTCCGCTCCAAGACCCTGGCCGGCTTTGATGCCCCCTATGTGCCGGGCTGGGATTGCCACGGCCTGCCTATCGAATTGATGGTGGAAAAGCTGCATGGCAAAGCGATTCCGGCGGCCAAGTTCCGCGAACTGTGTCGCGAGTATGCCAAGGAGCAGATTGCCCGCCAGAAAAAGGACTTCATCCGTCTGGGCGTGCTAGGTGACTGGGACAATCCCTATCTCACCATGGACTTCAAGACCGAAGCCGACATCGTGCGTACCTTGGGCACCATCTACAGCAATGGCTACCTGTTCAAGGGTGAAAAGCCGGTGCACTGGTGTATCGAGTGCGGTTCGGCACTGGCCGAGGCCGAAGTCGAATACGAAGACAAGAACTCCCCGGCCATTGATGTTGGTTTCAAGGTACTGGACAGCGACAAGCTGGCAGCCGCGTTTGGCCTGACCGAAGCGCAGGTGAGCGATGCGCGTGCCGTCATCTGGACCACCACGCCCTGGACCCTGCCGGCCAACCAGGCGGTGGCCGTGAGCGCCACGCTGACTTATCAGTTGATCGACACGCCCAAGGGCAAGCTGATCCTGGTCAAGGAGCTGGCCGAGTCCGCCCTGCAGCGCTATGGCTTTGCCGATACTGTTGTTCTGGGCGAAACCACCGGTGCGCAACTGGACATGATCCAGTTGCAACACCCCTTCTATGCACGCAGCGTGCCGCTGATCTGTGGCGATCACGTCACCACCGATGCCGGTACCGGCCTGGTCCACACCGCACCGGCACATGGTCTGGAAGACTTCCAGGTGGGACAGCAATATGGCTTGCCCATCGACAATCCAGTGGCCGACGATGGCCGTTACAAGTCCACCACCGAGCTGTTTGCCGGCCTCACGGTATGGGAAGCCAACCCCAAGGTCATCGAAACCCTGGAGCAACATGGTGCCCTGATCCATCAGACACGCCTGCTGCATAGCTACCCGCACTGCTGGCGTCACAAGACGCCCATCATTTTCCGCGCAACGGCCCAATGGTTCATCGGCATGGACAAGGCCGGCAAGGATGGCGTGGCATTGCGTGAGCGTGCCAAGAGCGCAGTGGATGCCACCGAATTCTTCCCGGCCTGGGGACGAGCCCGTCTGGAAGCCATGATCGGCAACCGCCCCGACTGGTGCGTATCGCGCCAGCGTAACTGGGGTGTGCCGATGACCTTCTTCGTGCACAAGGAAAGCGGTGAGCTGCATCCGCGTTCGCTGGCCTTGCTGGAAGAAGTGGCGCTGCGTATCGAACAGCAGGGCATCGAAGCCTGGTTCAGCCTGGATGCCCGCGAATTGCTGGGCGACGAGGCCGACCAGTATCGCAAGCTTTCCGACACGCTGGACGTGTGGTTCGATTCCGGCTCCACCCACTTTGCCGTGCTCAAGCAGCGTGCCGAGCTTGCCTGGCCGGCCGACCTGTATCTGGAAGGCAGTGACCAGCATCGCGGCTGGTTCCAGTCCTCCTTGCTCACCGGCTGCGCCACCATCGGCCGCGCACCGTACAAGCAATTGCTGACCCACGGTTTCGTGGTGGATGGCAAGGGCCTGAAGATGTCCAAGTCCAAGGGCAATGTGGTGGCGCCGCAGAAGGTCAATGACAGCCTGGGTGCCGACATCCTGCGCCTGTGGGTGGCATCGACCGATTACTCCGGTGAACTGGCCATTTCCGACGAAATCCTCAAGCGGGTGACCGAGAGCTACCGCCGCCTGCGCAATACCCTGCGTTTCCTGCTGGCCAACCTGTCGGATTTCGATCCGCTGGACAATGCCGTGCCGTTTGGCGAAATGCTGGAACTGGATCAGTACGCCTTGCTGATGGCGCGCCAGGTGCAGGAGCGTGTGGCGGGCGAGCTGTACACCCGCTATGCCTTCCACCATGCGATGCAGGAGGTGGTGAATTATTGCTCGGAAGATCTGGGCGCCTTCTACCTCGACATCATCAAGGATCGCCTGTACACCACCCAGGCCGACAGCCGTGCCCGTCGCAGCGCCCAGACCGCCTTGTACCACCTCAGCCGCAGCCTGCTGCTGCTGATCGCACCGGTGCTGTGCTTTACCGCTGATGAAGCCTGGGAAGTGCTGACCAAGAGCGATGAAGAATCCACGCTCTTCCATACCTGGCATGAGTTCCCGGCGCTGAGCAGTGCCAGCGAGCAAGCCTTGCAGCAGAAGTGGGACGCCATCCGCGGCCTGCGTGCCCAGGTCAACAAACAGATCGAAGCATTGCGCAGTGCCGATCAACTCGGTTCCTCGCTGCAGGCCGAGCTGGATATCGAAGCCGCCGGCGAGCTGTACCAGCACCTGGCCAGCCTGGGTGAGGATCTGAAGTTTGTGCTGATCGTGTCGGCGGTACGGGTCAAGGAAGCAGATGAAACCCGCATCACGGTCACGCCGTCCACTTACCAGAAATGTGAGCGTTGCTGGCACTATCGTGCCGATGTCGGGTCACATGCTGGTCATGGCGCGGTGTGTGGACGCTGCGTGGACAATATCGATGGCAAGGGCGAGCAGCGGGCTCACGCCTGATCTGGCCTGATTAGGCTCCCGGGGCTGGACCCGGGAGCGTCCTGGCGGCAAGGGATGTAATGCAATGGAATCCGTAATGAGTGCGCCTCACGCCAAAAGCTGGCCCAAGTGGATGGGGCTGGCGCTGCTGGTCATCGTGCTGGACCAGTTGTCCAAGATCTATTTCAACAGCCAGTACCAGTTTGGCGAAATGCGGGATGTCATTCCCGGCTATTTCAGCTTTACCCTGATCTACAATCCGGGCGCTGCCTTCAGCTTTCTGCGCGATGCCGGAGGCTGGCAAAAGTATTTGTTCACCCTGCTGGCGCTGGGTGTGTCCGGCTATCTGGGATGGAACATCATCAAGGGACGCTTTACCGGCCTGATGAATGTCGCAGCCAGCTTCATCATCGGTGGCGCCATCGGCAATGTGATCGACCGCCTGGCCTATGGCCATGTGGTGGATTTCATCCTGGTGCATTACCAGCACAGCTGGTACTACCCGGCCTTCAATCTGGCTGACTCCTTCATCTGTGTCGGTGCCGTGCTGATGGTGCTGGACAGCATGAAACGGCCCAGATCTGCCTGATACCCGTTTTTGTACCGTCGCCGCTGGCTGCGGTCTTTCTGTAAGGATTGCTGATGACGAAGACCATCATGCTGGCCAATCCCCGTGGCTTTTGTGCCGGGGTAGACCGGGCCATCGCCATCGTCGAGCGTGCCATCGAAAAGTTTGGCGCCCCCATTTATGTGCGTCACGAGGTGGTGCACAACCGCTTCGTGGTGGAAAACCTGCGCGCCAAGGGGGCGGTGTTCATTGAAGAGCTGAAGGATGTGCCGGCAGGCAGCACCCTGGTGTATTCGGCGCACGGTGTGCCGCTATCGGTGCGCGCCGAAGCCGAGGCGCTGGGCCTGCAAGTGTTCGATGCCACCTGTCCACTGGTCACCAAGGTGCATGTCGAGGTCAAGCGCATGCACCAGGCAGCAATGGAAATCATCATGATCGGCCATGCCGGCCACCCTGAGGTGGAGGGCACCATGGGGCAGGTGGAGGGCGGCATGTATCTGGTGGAAAACGTTGCCGATGTCGCCAAGCTGCAGGTGCGCAATCCGCAAGCCTTGTCCTATGTCAGCCAGACCACGCTGTCGGTGGATGAAACCCGCGACATCATCACTGCCCTGAAAGCACGTTTCCCGGGTATTACCAGTCCGAAAAAGGACGATATCTGCTATGCCACGCAGAATCGCCAGGATGCCGTCAAGGTGCTGGCCGACGAGTGCGATATCGTGATCGTGGTGGGATCGCCCAATAGCTCCAACTCCAATCGCCTGCGTGAAGTCGCGGCGCTGAAGGGGGTTGATGCATATATGGTCGACAATGCCAGCCTGCTGCAGGAAGCCTGGTTTGCCGGCAAGCAGCGGGTGGGCGTGACTGCTGGTGCCAGTGCGCCGGAAGTGCTGGTGCAGGCTGTCATCGAACAGATCCGTCAATATGGTGCGGAAGACGTTGCCGAGCTGGACGGTGTGGAGGAGTCGACAGTATTCGCGTTGCCGGCGGGCTTGCGCGACAAATAACGCTGGTGGCGATGCCATAAAAAAAGCTCTGTAAATGCATGCAGAGCTTTTTTTATGGCTAGCCGCTCAGGTTTCAGCTGCTTTTCCTGGGTTTACCACCATAGTGCTGGGTGATCTCGCTGGCAGCCTGCATGACCAGCGATCCCAGATGGGTGACGCGCTCATCCGGGATGCGCGATTTCGGGCCGGATACTGAGATGGCGGCGAATGCCTGACTGCTTTCGTCATAGATGCAACTGGCCACGCAACGCAGGCCCAGTGCATGTTCGCCATCGTCAAATGCAAAGCCCTGTTGCTGAATCCGCACTAGCTGTTCCTTGAGCAGGGCGGGGGTGGTGATGGTGTGCTCGGTGTAATGCGGCAAGCCGGTTTTTTGCAAGATGCGGTTCAGGTGTTCTGCATCCTGGGCCGCCAGAAAAGCCTTGCCTGCGGCTGAGGCGTGCAAGGGCAGGCGACCGCCAATTGGTGCGAGCATGCGCATCAGTTCGCGGCATTGCACTTGGCCCACCACCACGCTTTGCCAGGCATCGGTGTCGAACACCACCAGATTGCTGGTCTCGCCGGCGGCCTCCATGGTGCGGCGCAATACCGGCATGGCGAGGGTGGACAGGTCGCGGCTGCCAAGAAAGCCGCTGCCTACGGTAAAGGCGCGCACACCGATGCTCCATAGTCCCAAATCGCCGGTCTGCTGCACAAAACCCATTTGCTGCATGGTGCTGAGCAAGCGGTGGGTGGTGGAATTGGGCAGGCCCACCTGCATGGAAAGGTCGGTCAGCATGATGCCGGCAGGCGCTTCGGCAATTCGCTCCAGCAATACCAGACCGCGGGTCAGTGACTGCACCTGGCCTGTACTGGCGCTTCCGCCATCGGCGCGTTTGCGGGTGGAGGGGCGCGGGGTGCTGTCGGCTTTGGCCATATGTCCTCGTGGCATGGGCGGGTGGGAAGTTCGTTGCGATTTTACGCCTTAGGTACAGTTGGGTGTAGCTATTACTGATGGCATGGCAGTTTTTTTGTTTTTTGGTATTTGTTTTCTTTATTTTTATTTGTGTAACAAAATGATTTTAATGGAAAAATTATCAAAAAACAAAATAATGGAAACCATTTCCATTATTTGTTGACTATGTTTCTGTGCTGCGGGATAGTTGAAGCCATGCTGGGCCATGACCAAGGTGGTGAGGCCGGCCTAATTCAGGAGCAATCCATGGCCAAAATGAGAGCAATCGAAGCAGCCGTTCATATCTTGAGCAAGGAGGGCGTGGACACGGTTTTTGGCGTACCGGGAGCCGCCATCAACCCGCTGTATGCCGCCATGAAAAAGATCGGCGGCATCCGCCATCTGCTGGCGCGCCATGTGGAAGGCGCATCGCACATGGCCGAGGGATACACCCGCGCCCGTGCCGGCAATATCGGCGTCTGCATTGGCACATCTGGTCCGGCGGGTACCGACATGATTACCGGCCTGTATTCTGCCGCGGCCGACTCCATTCCCATTCTGTGCATCACCGGCCAGGCGCCGCGTTCCCGCTTGCACAAGGAAGATTTCCAGGCCGTCGACATCAAGGAGATCGCCCGGCCGGTGGCCAAGTGGACGACAACCGTGATGGAACCGGCCCAACTGCCGGGTGCCTTGCAGCAGGCCTTTCACCTGATGCGTTCCGGTCGCCCGGGCCCGGTCTTGCTCGACCTGCCTTTTGATGTGCAGATGGCCGAGATCGATTTCGACCCGGAAACCTATCAGCCGCTGGCCGTGTTCAAGCCAACCGCCAGCCGTGCCCAGCTGGAAAAGGCATTGAGCATGCTGCTCGAGGCAGAGCGTCCGTTGATCGTCGCCGGCGGCGGCGTCATCAATGCCAATGCGTCGACACTGCTGACCACCTTTGCCGAGATCGTGCAGGTGCCGGTGATTCCCACGCTGATGGGCTGGGGCTGCATACCGGACGACCATCCGCTGATGGCAGGGATGGCCGGCCTGCAAACCTCCCACCGCTACGGCAATGCCAGCTTGCTGGCGGCGGATTTTGTGCTTGGTATCGGTAATCGCTGGGCCAATCGTCATACCGGTTCGGTCGATGTCTATACCGCCGGGCGCAAGTTCGTGCATATCGATATCGAACCCACCCAGATTGGTCGGGTGTTTGCTCCTGATTACGGCATCGTGTCCGATGCCGCCAGCGCGCTGAGCCTGCTGATCGACATCGCCCGCGAATGGCAGGAGCAGGGGCGTTTGCCGACGCGTCCGCAGTGGCGCGATGCCTGCCAGCGCCGCAAGAGCAGCATGCTGCGCCGTAGTGATCATGGCAACGTACCGATCAAGCCAATGCGGGTATACGAGGAAATGAACCGCTTTTTCGGCAAGAACACCCGCTATGTCAGCACCATCGGCCTGTCGCAGATTGCGGCAGCGCAATTCCTGCATGTCTATCACCCGCGCAACTGGATCAATTGCGGCCAGGCCGGCCCGCTGGGCTGGACCATTCCGGCCGCCATCGGCGCCAAGGTGGCGGACCCCTCCACTGCTGTCGTCGCCATTTCCGGTGATTACGACTTCCAGTTCATGCTGGAAGAACTGGCCGTTGGCGCACAGTTCCGTGTCCCCTACATCCATGTCTTGGTGAATAACAGCTACCTCGGCCTGATTCGTCAGGCGCAGCGTCAGTTTGATATCGATTACTGTGTGCAGCTCAGTTTTGAAAACATCAATGCCCCGGAACTGGGCAGTTATGGTGTCGATCATGTTCGCGTGGTGGAGGGGCTGGGCTGCAAGGCCGTGCGCGTGCGCGAACCGGCGCAGCTGGCATCCGGCCTGGCCGAGGCACAGCGGCTGATGGAACAGCATGCGGTGCCGGTGGTGGTGGAGGTCATTCTGGAAAGAGTCACCAATATCGCCATGGGGGCAGAAATCAATGCCATCAACGAGTTTGAAGACATCATCGACCTGCCGGTCTGATGTGCTTGCCACCTTTATCGGGAGAGTCTTATGCCAAGATTTGCTGCCAATCTGACCATGTTGTTTGGCGAGGTCGATTTCCTGTCGCGTTTTCAGGCGGCCGCCGCTGCCGGTTTTCATGGCGTGGAGTACTTGTTTCCCTATGCCTACGACAAGCTGCAGCTGGCCGAGCAGCTGGACAAGCATAGGCTGGTGCAGGTGCTGCATAACCTGCCCGCCGGGAATTGGGAGGCCGGAGAGCGTGGCATTGCCTGCCTGCCCGACCGCGTCGGCGAGTTTCAGGATGGGGTGGGTGAAGCCATCGCCTATGCCAAGGCTTTGGGATGTCGCCAGTTGAATGTACTGGCCGGCATTCGTCCGGCAGGAGTCGATGCCGACACGGTGGAGGAAACCCTCTACAACAATGTGCGCTTTGCTGCCAATGCGTTGCGGGCCGAGGGGATCAAATTGCTGGTCGAGGCCATCAATACCTTTGACATCCCGGGATTTGCGCTATCGCGTACCCGCCAGGTACTGGCCCTGATAAGGGATATCGGCAGTGACAATCTGTTTGTCCAGTACGACATCTATCACATGCAGCGCATGGAAGGCGAACTGGCGCAGACCCTGCAGTCGCAGCTGGCGCACATCGCCCATATCCAGCTGGCTGACAACCCTGGTCGGCACGAGCCCGGAACGGGCGAAATCAATTATCCCTATCTGTTCCGTTTGCTGGATGAAATCGGCTATCAGGGCTGGATAGGCTGCGAGTACAAACCGCGCAATGGCACCCAGGCCGGCCTGGCCTGGGCCAAGCAATATCTTTCCTGAACAGACAGAAGGAGATGGCAATGAAGATAGGATTCATTGGACTGGGCATCATGGGCGCGCCCATGGCCGGGCATCTGCTACAAGCCGGCCATACCTTGTTTGTCAATTCGCGCAGCGGCCTGCCGTCGTCCCTGACCGGCCAGTCCCTGACGCTGTGTGAAACGGCCCGGCAGGTGGCCCAGCAGACCGAAGTCATCATTTTGATGTTGCCGGATACCCCGGATGTGGGCGAGGTATTGTTTGGTGCCGGAGGAGTGGCGGAGGCCGAGCTGGCCGGCAAGGTTGTGGTCGACATGTCGTCGATCTCTCCACTGGACACCAAACAGTATGCCCAGCGTATCGAACAGCTGGGCGGCCACTATCTGGACGCACCGGTATCCGGTGGCGAAGTGGGAGCCAAGGCGGCAACCCTCTCCATCATGGTCGGTGGGCCGCAGGCGGTATTCGAGCGCTTGCTGCCGGTGCTGCAATTGATGGGCAAGAACATCACCCGGGTCGGTGAAAATGGTGACGGTCAGACAGCCAAGGTGGCCAACCAGATGATTGTGGCACTGACGATAGAAGCGGTGGGCGAAGCGCTGCTGTTTGCGGCACGTGCCGGTGCTGACCCGGCCAAGGTGCGTCAGGCGCTGCTGGGCGGTTTTGCCTCGTCGAGGATTCTCGAAGTGCATGGCGAACGCATGGTCAAGCGGGCTTTTGATCCTGGCTTCCGCATCTCCCTGCATCAGAAGGACTTGAACCTGGCCTTGTCCAGTGCCCAGAAAATGGCCCTGGCCCTGCCGGCAACGGCACTGGCACAGCAATTATTCAATAGCTGCGTGGCACAGGGCGGGGCAGCCTGGGATCACAGCGCCATGGTCCGGGCGCTGGAGCAATTGTCGGACTTTGCCATCCCGGCCCAGTAAGGCAGCTGGCGGCCAGCCGCCATCAAGACGGATGTGAAAAAGGGGCGGAGAAATCCGCCCCTTACTGATTGCTGACAAGGTTGTTTATCACACCGGGCCCTGTCGCGCCGTTTCATTCAACCACTGCATGCGTCAGCAGACCGGCTGACAGGCTGAGCCAGCTGTTGCCCGGCAGTGTCAAAAGGCCTGCCAGCAGCCGGGCCATGCTCCCTCCGTGTCCTGCCTGCCTTTGCTATGGCTGCCACTGGGCAATCAGTTGACGCTCCTCCTCGCTCATCTTGGTTGTGTTGGCCAGCGGCATGTATTTGCTGGCGACAGCCTGTTTGATCTTGAGGTAATGCAAGCGGATGTCCCGTTCATTATCCAGCCGGATACCCGCTGGTGCTGCGGCAAAGCCCGGCTGGCTTGGTTTGGCGGCATGGCAGGCGACGCAACGTTGATGCAGCACACTGGCAACGCTCTGCATCCCGCTGTCCTTGCCCTTGTCCTCTGCCAGGGTGCTGGCAGAGGGTGTGACATGGCTGCTGGCTGCGCTTGCGCTGTTAGTCGCATTGTCGCTCGGCGTGCTGGAGGGGGCGGCAATCATGCCGATGACCAGCAGCATGATGGCGCTGGCTGCCAGCAGGGTCAGTACGTTCTCGCCACGGTGACGCAGTACAAAATATTGCCTGATCAAGGCGCCGGCCAGGATGAACAACACCATGATGAACCAGGCCGTGTCATTGCTATAGGCAAAGGCATAGTGATTGCTGATCATCAGGAACACGACCGGCAGGGTGAAGTAGGTGTTATGCACCGATCTTTGCTTGCCGCGTTTGCCATCCAGCGGATTGGGCGCTTCTCCGGCCTGTAGCGCGGCCACCATCCGCCGCTGGCCGGGGATGATCCAGAACAGCACATTGGCCGACATGCAGGTGGCCATGACCGCGCCGGTCAGCAGAAAGGCGGCGCGCCCCTGGAAGACATGGGAGCTGAAGTAAGCCACGCCGGCCATCATGAACGCCACTGCCACGCTCAGCAGGCCATCGCGCTGCATTTCCGGGCTGATGCGGCGACATAGTTCGTCGTAAACCAGCCAGCCGACGATGAGCAGGGCAATGGCCGCGATATTGACCTCGGTCGGCGTCAGTACGGCGGCCCAGGCCCATGGGCTGGCCGGATTGGCCAGATAGACCGCCGGGTTGCTCAGATAGAGCAGGCAGAACAAGGCAAAGCCGGACAGCCAGGTGGTGTAGGACTTCCAGAACGACCAGTGCAGTTTGTCATCCAGCGGAAAAGGCGGGCGGGTCAGATATTTCTGGTTGTGATAAAAGCCGCCGCCATGCACCGAGGACATCTCACCCAGCAGGTCATAACGCGGGTCTTGCTCTCCCTTGGGTGGGGTAAGGCTGTTGTCCAGCATGACAAAGTAGATGGACTCGCCAATCCAGGCAATGGCGGCGATCACGTGCAACCAGCGTAGCAGCAGGTTGCCGAACTCGAGGAGGTAGCTTTCCATGAGCGAAGTTCCTGATCGAAAGTAGGGGTCAACTACCGCGGTAGGTCGAGTACGTCCAGGGCGTGACGACCAGCGGGACGTGATAGTTTTCGGCTGGATTGGCAATGCCAAAGCGCAGTACCACCTGATCGACAAAACAGGGCTGCGCCAGATCCACCCCCTGGCTGGCGAAATAGTCGCCGGCATGAAAAACCAGCTCATACACCCCGGCCTGCATGGCCGTACCAGACAGGAGCGCCTCGTCGCAGCGGCCATCCTCGTTGGTATCAAAGCGGCGCAGCAGCGTGCGTCCCTCTTCTTGTATCCGGTACAGCTCACCGTGCACCCCGGCCGCGGGGCGGCCATGCATGGTGTCCAGCACGTGTGTGGAAAGTTTTCCCATTTGTTTGTCTCCGATGTGCCAGCCCTGCGCGGTTTGTGAGCGGCGGGCTGTTGTTGTTGTGCAAAGCATGGGCGATTTGAGTTGACGATATTGTTTTATCCTGTCGATAATTGTCAACAATATTTTGGAAGTCATTACCGTATTGTGGAAATTGCAAAAATGAACAATCATCAATGGCCTGTGCAGGAAGGGGAGGACGTCATGGCTGCACCGCCGGCCTCCAGCTGGCGTGACGAGGGCCAGCCGCCCGGCGAAGTGGACCGGCTGTACCTGGAAATCTTCGATGCGGTGATCGACCAGCGTCTGCGGCCGGGCGTCAAGCTGACCGAGGCCGTGCTGTGCGATGCGTTTGCCTGTTCGCGCAGCACGGTACGAGCGGCATTGGCCCAGTTGCAGCATGACAAGATTGTTGAGCTGCAGCCCAATCGCGGGGCATTTGTGGCGCAGCCGGACATCAAGGAAACCCGCGATGTGTTCGAGGCCAGACGTATGGTGGAGGCTGCCATTCTGGATAAATTGCTGAGCCTGCCCGATTTGCCAGATCGCCTGCAGCAGTTGTGGCAAATGGTGCGGCAGGAGCGGGCGGCTTTCGAGCGGCAGGACCGGGTCAGCTGGATTCGCCTGTCCAATGCCTTTCATGTGCAGCTGGTGCGTCTGGCGGAAAACGAGGTACTGACCGAATTGATGAACAGCCTGTGTTCGCGCACCTCGCTCATCATCGCCCTGTACGACAAGCCGGGATGCAGTGCCTGCTCATTCGATGAGCATGAGCAGATCCTGCAGCAGTTGTCCCGGGGAGACCGACAAGGGGCGCAGCACGCCATGCGGCAGCATTTGCAGGATTGCGAAGAGCGCATGCATTTTGCCGACAGAAATGTACCTGATCCATGGACGATGTTTCATCGCCAGCTTTAGTGGCCCAAGACCGAAGGAGTTCAACGCATGCAACAGGCGTATCCGCGCGACATGATCGGCTATGGCCGCCAACGGCCCCAGGTGAACTGGCCAGGCCAGGCCAGGGTGGCCGTGCAGTTTGTCCTCAACTACGAGGAAGGGGGAGAAAGCAATGTGCTGCACGGTGATGCGGCATCCGAGCAGTTCCTCTCCGAAATCGTGGGCGCAGCGGCCTACCCTGCGCGGCACATGTCGATGGAAAGCCTGTATGAGTACGGTTCGCGGGTCGGGGTATGGCGTATTTTGCGTGAGTTCGAAAAGCGCGAATTGCCGCTGACGGTATTTGCGGTCGGCATGGCGCTGGAGCGCAATCCGGAAGCGGCTGCGGCCTTTGTCGAGCTGGGGCATGAGCTGGCCTGCCACGGTTACCGCTGGCTGCATTACCAGAATGCGGATATCAGCCTGGAGCGCGAACACATGCAGCGCTGTGTCGAAATCATCAGCCAGCTGACCGGAGCGCATCCGGCAGGCTGGTACACCGGCCGCGACAGCCCGAATACCCGCCGGCTGGTGGTGGAGGAGGGCGGATTTCTCTACGACGCCGACCACTATGGCGATGAGCTGCCCTTCTGGACGGAAGTCCGCCTGGGCAATGGCCAGTGCAAGCCGCATCTGGTGGTGCCTTATACCCTGGATGCCAACGATATGCGCTTTGCCTCAGTGCAGGGCTTCAACACTGGCGAGCATTTTTTCCAGTATCTGAAGGATAGCTTCGACGTGCTGTATGCCGAAGGCGAAACCACGCCGGCCATGCTGTCCATCGGCCTGCATTGCCGCCTGATTGGTCGCCCGGGGCGTTTTGCCGCATTACAGCGTTTTCTCGATTATGTGCAGCAGCATGAATGGGCATGGGTATGCCGTCGTGTCGATATCGCCCAGCACTGGCTGCGTCATTATCCCCACCCCGCTCTGGAGTCCTGCCGATGAACCAGCCTGTCACCCTGTCATTATTGAACCAGTTGCCATTCGATGATTTTGTCGCGGTGCTGGGCGGTATCTTCGAACACTCGCCCTGGGTGGCAGAGCGCACCGCAGCCTTGCGTCCTTTCCATTCGGTGGCCGAGCTGGCTGCCGTCATGGCCGGGGAAGTGGAAAAGGCCGGCTATGCCGCGCAGATGGCGCTGATCCGGGCTCACCCTGAGCTGGCCGGCAAGGCCGCGATACGCGGCGAGCTGACGGCAGAGTCCAGCACCGAGCAGGCCGGAGCAGGGCTTGATCAATGCAGCCCGGAGGAGTTTGCCCGGCTGACTGAGCTGAATGATGCCTACCGCAGCAAATTCGGCTTCCCTTTCATCCTGGCGGTGCGCGGCTATGACCGGGCGGGCATCATCCGCGAATTCGAACGCCGCTTGCAACTGGGCGTGGAGGAGGAGCGGCGCGAGTGCCTGGAGCAGATCTATCGTATCGGTCGCTTGCGTCTGGAGGCACTGCTCCCGGAAAGCGTTTGTGCATGAGTCCGGAAACGCTGGGCCTCTATCTGTTGGCGATTGCCGTGGTGATTGCCGTACCCGGGCCGCTGTCACTGTTCATGGTGGGCAATGCCCTGCAGTTTGGCGTCTGGAAGAGCTGGCCCGGTATCGCCGGCGGCGTGCTGGCTTCGGTCAGCCTGCTGCTGCTGTCGGCCCTGGGTATCGGCTCCTTGCTGCTGGCATCGCCGCGCAGCTTCCTGCTGCTGCAAGCCATGGGCGCCTGCTACCTGTTTTATCTGGGCATCCGCACCTGGCAGGGACGCAATAGCGCGGCGCGGGCGGCTGATGGTCGCCAGGGACGGGCGCAGTTATTTTCCAAAGCCTTTTTGCTGGGGATCAGCAATCCCAAGGACATCGCTTTTTTCCTGGCCTTGCTGCCGCAATTCATGACGGCGTCCAGACCATTGTTGCCGCAGCTGTTGTGGATGGTGCTGGGCTGGATGGTGGTCGATCTGTTGTGCAAGCTGGCTTATGGCCTGCTGGCCAGCCGGCTGCTGTCCAGCATGGCCGCGCTGCGCCGGCTGTTCCTGATGGCTTCTGCCATCTGTTTTGTGGTGATGGGTGGCGTACTGCTGGGGCAGACCCTGGCCAGCGTTGCCCTGTGAAGGAGTGGTAAGTAGCAAATCGTGTTGGTGGTAAAGCAAAAATAAAGGAGAGACATCATGAGTATTGCATTGCATCCCACGGCGACCGTTGTACCTGCTGCGCCGGTTGAATTACCCGAGTTTGCCCGTCGCCATGTCAATCTGGCCGATCCGGATTTTGGTGCTTGCGTGCTGTCCTGCTCGGACGAGTGGTTTGCGCCGGCAGAGCGCATGCTGCAGTCATCGTCACCGGTGTTTGTGGTCGGCAAGTTTGACGATCACGGCAAATGGATGGATGGCTGGGAGACGCGCCGTCGCCGTAATGGCGGGCATGATCATGCGCTCATCCAGTTGGGCCTGCCTGGCGTGATCAAGGGACTGGATATCGATACCAGCCATTTTACCGGCAACTTCCCGCCTGCCGCCTCGGTGGAGGCTTGCCATATCGCCGGCGCACCTGACGAGCATACGGTATGGACCGAAATCCTGCCGGCGGCAGCGCTGGGCAGCAACGCGCATCACTTTTTTGCCGTCGATGACCAACGGGTGTGGACACATCTGCGGCTGCACATCTATCCGGATGGCGGCGTGGCGCGTTTTCGGGTGTATGGCCAGCCCGACAGCGACTGGGCGGGCAAGGACCGTTCTGCCCTGCATGAAGTATCGGCGCTACAGCATGGGGGCCGCATCGTTGCCTATAACGATGCCCATTTCGGCGTGCCCTTTCGCCTGATCATGCCTGGTCGTGGCATCAATATGGGCGATGGCTGGGAAACCCGCCGCCGCCGTGAACCCGGCAACGACTGGTGCATCATCCAGCTGGGGCACACTGCCGTTGTCGAGCGTATCGAGGTGGATACCGCCCATTTCAAGGGCAATTATCCGGACAGCATTTCCATTCAGGCCGCACGGGTGACCCAGGGCACCGATCAGTCCATCGTGACCCAGGCCATGTTCTGGGACACCTTGTTGCCCGAGCAAAAAACTGCCATGGACAAGCAGCACTTTTATGACCGCGAGCAGATCCGTCCGCTGGGGCCGGTCAATCATGTGCGCCTGAACATCTTCCCCGATGGTGGCGTCAGCCGCTTGCGCATCTGGGGCCGTCTGGTTGATTGACAGCCATCAGACCCGCCGATTCTGAAGAGGAGAAACACCATGGCCCAGCTTGTCCTGGAAGCACTGAGCAAGGAAGCGTTCGCCCCTTTTGGCGATGTCATTGAAATCGAAGGCAGCGACTGGTTTCCCATCAATAACGGCAGTACCCAGCGCTATCACAAGCTGGGCATGGTCGAGGTGGTGGGCGAGGACGGGTTGCCCGCCATCAGCATGGCACGTGGCGCAGCCTTTGATTTTCCCCTGAGCATCAGCATGCTCGAACGTCACCCGTTGGGCAGTCAGTCCTTCATCCCCTGCAACGGTGTGCCTTTCATCGTGGTGGTGGCCCCCAGCCTGCCAAACGGCCTGCCGGATGAAAGCGGCTTGCGCGCCTTTCATGCCTATTCCGACCAGGGGGTCAACTATCGCCGTGGCTGCTGGCATCACCCCTTGATCAGTCTGGGGCGGGAGGGAGATTTCATCGTGGTCGACCGTGTCGGTAGCGGGCACAACTGCGATGAGTTTGCCTTGTCCACGAGCTATCGCATCGAGGCCGCCAGCTAGCCTCAATCCCTGATGGTTCCTGCTGTAGTCCTTGTTGTTGATGCAACAGGGTGGCCCCGTCACGTCCGTCGTCAGGCGAGCCACCCACCCGTACAGCGTGTTTTGCGCTGGCGGAAGACTCATGCGAAGGAGAGACTCGATGAACTCGACGCAAAATGTTCATCCGGTGGACGAAAAGCTGCCGCTGGTACAGCTGTTCACACTGGGCTTGCAACACGTGCTGGTGATGTATGCCGGAGCGGTGGCAGTGCCGCTGATTGTCGGTGGCGCTGTCGGGCTGCCGAAGGAGCAGATCGCCTTTCTGGTCAGTGCCGACCTGTTCTGCTGTGGCCTGGTCACGCTGCTGCAATGCCTGGGCTTTAAGGGCTTTGGCATTCGCATGCCGGTCATCATGGCGGTGACCTTTGCCACGGTGGGGCCGATGATTGCCATTGGCCAGAATCCGGCACTGGGCCTGCCCGGCATTTTTGGTGCCACCATGGCTGCCGGCCTGCTGTCGCTGCTGCTGGTGCCGCTGATCGGCCGCTTGATCCGGTTTTTCCCGCCACTGGTCACCGGGGTGGTGATTACCTCCATTGGCTTGTCCATCATCGGTGTCGGCATCAACTGGTCGGCGGGCGGCCTGGGTTCGCCTGATTACGGCAGCCCGCTTTATCTGGGTATTTCACTCAGCGTGCTGATCTTCATTCTGCTGATCATCCGCTTTGCCCGTGGATTCCTGGCCAATATCTCCATCCTGCTGGGCCTGGTGCTGGGTTTCTGCATCGCGCTGCTGCTGGGCAAGGTGGATTTCAACGGCTTGCAGGATGCCAGCTGGTTTGCCCTGATCACACCCTTCAAGTTTGGTGCGCCACGGTTCGAGCTGTGGTCCATCATCACCCTCACCGTGGTGATGCTGATCGTGTTCATCGAATCGATGGGCATGTTTCTGGCACTGGGGGAAATCGTCGATCGTCCGGTCCGGCGCGATGATCTGGTACGCGGCCTGCGGGTGGATGCACTGGGGACCATGGTGGGTGGCATGTTCAATACCTTCCCGCATACCTCGTTTTCGCAAAACATCGGCCTGGTCAGTATTACCGGGGTCAGCAGCCGCTGGGTGTGCGTGATGTCCGGTTTTATCCTGATCGCTTTTGGCCTGGTGCCCAAGATGTCCATCGTGGTGGCTTCCATTCCCCCCTTCGTGCTGGGCGGGGCCGGTATCGTGATGTTTGGCATGGTGCTGGCCACCGGCATCAAGGTGTTGTCGCGGGTGGATTTTCACAACCGTTACAACCTGTACATCGTCGCCATCAGCCTGGGCATGGGCATGATTCCCACCGTGGCCAAAGACTTTTTTGGCCAGATGCCGGCCGGCATGGCACCGCTATTGCACAGCGGCATCCTGCTGGCCAGCCTGACCGCCGTGGTGCTTAATGCATTTTTCAATGGCCTGGGTCAGGCGGACCTGACCGAAGCCAGCGCCACCGAGGTGATGTCGGTGCCGGGGCATTGAGCTAGTGGACCCGCCTGCGCGCGGGTCGCTGGCTGTCTGATGAGCCGCATGGAAAAGGAAAGGGCGATGCTGCTGGAGGGGGATTGGCTGACCGCGCTGCGGCGGCAACTACCGCAACAAGGTCAGGCCATGCTGGTGACCGTGGTGCGTAGCCAGGGGCAGGTACCGCGCGAAACCGGCGCTCGGCTGGCACTGGCTGAGGACTGGCAAGCCGATTCGCTGGGTGGTGGCTGGCTGGAGCAACAAGCATGCAGCCATGCCCGTCGCCTGCTGGCCCAGCCACAGGTGCTACGGCATTGCCTGTGCTTTCAGTTGGGGCCGGCGGGTGAGTATTGCTGCGCCGGTAAGGTATGGCTGTTGTTTGAGAAGCTGGACCGGCAGGATGAGCCATGGCTGGAACTGGCCTGGCAAGCCCGGCGCGAGGGGCGGGTTTTGCGGCGGACGCTGCTGCTGGATTCTGCTGCGCCCGTGCGTTGCAGCTGGCCTGCCGGCAGCGGTGAGGGAGTGCGCTGGCTGGCCGAGCCAACCGTGCTGCAAGACGATCTGGCGGCGCCCGAACTGACTGTGGTGCTGTGTGGGGCCGGCCATGTCGGACGTGCGGTGAGCCGCCTGCTGGGGGAGCTGCCGGTCCGGCTGATCTGGCTGGATAGCCGGCCCGCCATGTTCCCGCTGGCCTGCCCGGAGCATGTCACGACCCTGCTGGGTGGCGTCGAGCTGAACAGACAGTTGCCGGCAGACGCCTGCTGGCTGGTGATGACGCATAGCGATCTGCTGGACTATTGCTGGATCGAGCAGATACTGCAGCGTGCTGACGCGCGCTTTGTCGGCTTGCTGGGCAGTCACAGCAAGCTGGCCAGCTTTAATCTGCGGCTGATGGGCAGCTTGCCGCTGGGGCGGATTGCCTCGATACGCTGTCCGGTCGGCATCTCCGGCATCGACAGTCGCCAGCCGGTCGCAGTGGCCATTGCCGTGGTGGCCGAGCTGCTGCAGCTGTCCGGCACACCGCTGCCGCGACCGCATTCTGGGTAAGGGTATTGAAATCGCTTAACTCTGCCCCTATCTGTCAGCTCACCATTACCCAACCACTGATGAATAGAGACCATGAGCGCACAGAAAGAAACCCTGGGCTTTCAGACCGAAGTCAAGCAACTCCTTCACCTGATGATCCACTCCTTGTATTCCAACAAGGAGATCTTCCTGCGAGAACTCATCTCCAATGCATCGGATGCAGCCGACAAATTGCGTTTTGAAGGTCTGGCCAAGCCCGAGTTGTTCGAGAATGATGCCGAGCTGAACATCACCGTCAGCTTCGACAAGGAAGCCCGCACCATCACCATTTCCGACAACGGCATCGGCATGAACCGTGACGAGGTGATTGCCAATATCGGCACCATCGCCAAATCCGGCACCAAGGCCTTCTTCGAACAGCTGTCCGGCGACTCCAAGAAAGACGCCAACCTGATCGGCCAGTTCGGCGTCGGTTTTTACTCGGCCTTTATCGTGGCTGACAAAGTCAGCCTCACCACCCGCCGTGCCGGCAGCGCCGCCAGCGAGGGCGTGCGCTGGGAATCGCAAGGCGAAGGCGAATACACGCTGGAACAGGTGGAAAAAGCCGGTCGTGGTACCGACATCGTGCTGCACCTGAAGGAAGGTGAAGACGATTTGCTGAATGACTGGGCACTCAAGCGCATCGTACGGACCTACTCCGATCACATCTCCATCCCCATCCTGATGAAGAAGGGCAATAGCTACGGCGAAAACGGCGAAGTGATCGAAAGCGACGAGCTGGAGGCGGTCAATGCCGCCTCCGCGCTGTGGACCCGCAGCAAGAGCGAGATCAGCGACGAGCAGTACATCGAGTTTTACAAACATGTGGCGCACGACTTCACCGACCCGCTGGCCTGGAGTCATGCCCGTGTCGAAGGCCGCCAGGAATACACCGAGCTGCTGTACATCCCGGCGCGTGCGCCGTTCGATATGTGGGACCGCGAACGCAAGCAGGGCATCAAGCTGTATGTGCGCCGTGTGTTCATCATGGAAGACAGCGACAAGCTGATGCCGCAATACCTGCGTTTTGTGCGCGGGGTGATCGACAGCAATGACCTGCCGCTGAACGTATCGCGCGAAATCCTCCAGGAAAGCAAGGATATCGACGCCATTCGTGCCGGTTGCGTCAAGAAGGTACTGGGCCTGCTGGAAGATCTGGCCAGCAATCAGCCGGAAAAGTATGCGGCATTCTGGAAAGAGTTTGGCCAGGTGCTGAAAGAGGGTGTGGGCGAAGACCACGCCAACAAGGAACGCATTGCCAAGCTGCTGCGCTTTGCCTCCACGGCGGTGGACGGTGACGAGCCGACGGTCAGCCTGAGCGACTATATCGGCCGCATGAAGGAAGGTCAGGACAAGATCTACTTCATCACCGCCGACACCCTGGCCGCTGCCCGCAACAGCCCGCACCTGGAAGTGTTCAAGAAGAAGGGCGTGGAAGTGCTGCTGCTCACCGACCGCGTGGACGAATGGGTGGTCGGCTCCTTGTTTGAATTTGACGGCAAATCGCTGCAGTCGGTCGCCAAGGGCCAACTGGACCTGGGCGCACTGGAAGACGAAGCCGACAAGGAAGCCCAGAAGCAGGCTGAAGAAGCTGCCAAGCCGCTGGTGGAAAAAGTGCAGAATGCCCTGGGCGACAAGGTGAAGGAAGTGCGCGCCACGGTGCGCCTGACCGATAGCCCGGCCTGCCTGGTTGCCGGCGAGCATGATATGAGCGCGCATCTGGAGCGCATGCTGAAGGCGGCTGGACAAAAGGTGGAAACCAGCAAGCCGACGCTGGAAATCAATCCGGAACACGTGCTGGTGAAACGTCTGGCCGAAGAGTCCGATGCCGGCCGTGCTGCCGATCTGGCCCAGGTGCTGTACGACCAGGCTCTGCTGGCAGAAGGCGGCAAGCTGGAAGACCCGGCCACCTTCGTCAAGCGCATCAACAAGCTGCTGCTGGAGCTGACGGCCTGAGGCGGAATGCACGCAGTGACCTGACAAACCGCCTGTCCTTGGCTGAGGACAGGCGGTTTTTTGTATCCGGTGAGGGCAAGGCAAGCAGGCCTTGCCGGCTGGCGGTGACCGGGCTACTCAAACGGCGTGGCGAGAAAGGCCGGCAGGGTCTCTGCCTGTGCACTCCATTGCTGCAACAGCGGAAAATCGTCCCAGGCCAATTGCTGCGGCAGCATTTCCCTGCTGAAGCGCCAGGCCACGGCAATACTGATGCCGGCCTGATCCAGCGAGTTGAGTGACAGCGCCTCGCGGCCCAGCTCCTGCTCCAGCAAGCCATAGGCGGCCAGCAGCTGCGCACTGACCCGCTCCTGCCAGGGCTGATGCCGTTTGTCTTCGGGGCGCACGCGCTGCTCGTAAACCAGCTGCACGCTTTTTTCCATGGCGGCCAGCGCCAGCCCCAGCAAGCGCAGCGCACGCTGGCGTTGTGGCAGGGCTGGTGGCATCAGGCTGCGCTCCGGATGCAAGGTGTCCAGATAATCCAGAATCAGGGTGGAGTCCATCAGCGTGCTGCCATCGTCCAGAATCAGGGTTGGTGCCTTGACCACCGGGTTGATGGCCTGAAACTCGGCCAGATGGCGGAATACCGATACCGCACGGTGACTGAAGGGAATCGCCATCAGGCGCAGGCTGATGGCGACACGGCGTACATAAGGGGAATCCAGCATGCCTATCAGTTGCATGATCATCCTTTCCGGTTCAAACGGTTTGGTAATGGCTGCCCAGGCTAAGCCAGGCATGTTGCGCAGCTGCCTGTTCGGCGCAGAGCCGTAGCTCCAGCTGGCCACGGCCCTCCAGCAATAATTTGCCGGCAGGCAGGTCGACGGTTTCGCCATCGTGCAGGCAAATGTCCTGGCCATCAATGGTCAGCCAGTGCGCGCCGCTGCGGGCAAACAGCTGGCAGCGCCGGGCAAGCTGTAGCACCAGCAGTTCGCCATCCGCCAGTTCCAGCCGTAATGAATGGGCCATGGTCATCTCCTTGCGTGGGGGTGAGTTCACTATAAGCGTCGGGCTGGCTGCGGAAAATTGATATTTATTTGGAATTCATGTTAGTTTTTCTTACATGAGAGCCTTGCCACCCCTATCTGCCCTGCGCAGTTTCGAAGCCCTGGCCCGCCTGGGTAGCGTCACCCTGGCCGCCAGCGAGCTGCATGTCACCCACTCGGCCATCAGCCAGCAAATACGCCAGCTGGAGGACTTGCTGGGTGTGGTGTTGTTTGTGCGTGAGGGGCGTGGTTTGCGCCTGACCGAAGATGGCCGGCTGTATGCGCTGCAGGTGCGGGTCGGTCTGGCAGAATTAACCGAGGCTACACGATTGGTACAGGCACGGCCGCGTGATGGCGAGCTGGTGCTGGCGGTGCTGCCTTCCTTTGGCGCGCACTGGCTGCTGCCGCGCCTGCCACGCTTCCAGGCGCGTTTCCCGCACTACCGCATCAGCCTGCGTGCCAGCCTGGATATCCAGGATTTGCGCCAGGGGCTGGTGGATATCGGCATCCGCATGGGGCAGGGCGATTGGGAGGGGCTGCAACAACAGCATTTGTTTGATGATGAACTGGTGGTGGTGGCTGCGCCAAGCTTCCGTCAAGGGCGGTTGCCGCGCACGCCGGCCGAGATCGTGGCCGGGCCGGTGGTGCGTACGGTGGAGAGCTGGATGGGCTGGTGTCAGGCTGCCGGCGTGGCCGAGCCGGCCCAGGCCGGTTTGTGGATCAACGATTCCAATCTGGTGCTGCAGGCGGTACAGCAGGGGCAGGGGGTGGCGCTGGAGCGGCGCAGCCTGGTGCATGCCGCCTTGCAAGCCGGCACGCTGGTGCAGCTGAGTGATATCGTGGTGCCTTATCCTTACCCGCACTGGCTGGTGTGGCCGGCGCGGGAGAGTTCGCAGCGCAAACAGCGTGATTTTGCCGGCTGGATGGCAGAAGAAGTGGCCGCGTATCAACAGGAATTGGCGCAGGCCGCCCACTGACCTTGCCAGCAGCGCCGGGCAAATCGACTAAAGGAAAACACTTGTGGCCTTGTTGAAGTTATTGCTGTTGTTTGGCCTGACCGCTCTGGCCGAGATTACCGGCTGCTATCTGCCCTGGTTGTGGCTGAAGCAGCAGGGTTCGGTCTGGCTGTTGCTGCCGGCGGCGCTGGCACTCCTGCTGTTTGTCTGGCTGCTGACCCTGCACCCAGCCGCGGCGGGGCGTGTCTATGCCGCTTATGGTGGTGTCTACGTGGTGGTGGCCTTGCTGTGGCTGTGGCTGGTCGATGGGGTGCGGCCGGGACTGTGGGATATGCTGGGGGCCACGCTGGCGCTGCTGGGGATGGGCATCATCATGCTGGCACCGCGGCAGTCATGAGCGTGGGGGGCGCAACAAAAAACCGGGACTGGCCCGGTTTTTTCATGTGCCCGGCTCAGACTGCGGGTGGCTGGGTATCGATGAAAGACTGACGGGTGGACAAGCGTTCCAGCAGGGTGGCCAGATTGGGATAGCTGGCACGCCAGTCGATGGCGGGGAAGCGGAAATCCAGATAGGCCAGGCAGCAGCCGACGGCGATATCGGCCAGGCTGTAGCTCTCGCCATTGCACCACTGGCGTTCGCCCAGGTCGCTGGAAAGGGCGGCCAGGCCGCGGTCTACCTTGTCTTGCTGGCGGGCAATCCACTCCGGCATCTGCTTGTCGGCCGGGCGGCGCTGCTCCAGCACGATGGCCACCACAGCATCGGTGATGCCATCGGCCAGCGCTTCCCAGCGGCGGGTGTTGATCAGGCGGCGGTTTTCCTGCGGTAGCAGGCGCGCCACCGGCGAGATATTGTCCAGGTATTCCACGATGACCCGTGAATCGAACAGGGTGCTGCCGTCATCCAGCTCCAGCACGGGGACCTTGCCCAGTGGATTGTAATGCGGGACCTGGCTGTCCGGATTCCATGGCATGTCCTCTTCCAGCGGGCAATCAATCTTCTTGTCGGCCAGCACGATGCGTACCTTGCGGGCATACGGGCTGGTGAGGGAGGCAATCAGTTTCATGGTGGTAGGGTGCTCGGCGGATCGTAAAAGCGGGCTGATGAACTCAGCCCGTTATGTGCTTACTTTAGCGCATGGCTGCGCATGCATAAAGCCCTAGTTGAGTGTGAGCTAGTCGAGTTCGATCTTGCCGGTAATCTGCAGCTGCAGCTGGCTTTGCCCCGGCTGCCAGTCTGGCTGGGCCACATCCATCTCCTTGGCCATGGGCGCGGCGGCGGCCCGCATCAGCATGGGGGGGCGATAAGCCGGGGCGGCATTGCCGAATTCCAGTTCCTTGATGGTGACCCGGCTTTTCCCCAGGGTTTTGGCGGTGATATCGGCTTGTTGCTGCATTTCTGCCAGTGCGGCCGGAATCATGGCTTTTTCAGCGGCGTGGCGGGCATTATCGGAAACACTGAACTGCACACCCTCCAGCAGCATGGTTTTTTGCAATTGTGCGACCAGTTCCGCCGCCTGCGTCATGTTGCGGCTTTTCAGGCGGATTTCCGCCCGGCCTTGCCAGCCATTGATCTTGCCGCCTTTGTCATAGCTGGGCCAGCTATTGTAGCTGCCGCTACTCAGCTCCACCTGCGGGTAAGCCTTGCCGGCCGCCAGGCCACGGGCAATGCCCTTGTTCAGGCGGTCTGCCAGCAGCGCGGGCTGCTCGCTCCTGTCCTGCAAATACAGTGTGGCCTGCAGCTGGTCATTGGCCACTTCCTGCTGGGCTGAGGCGGAAAGACGCAATTCGATAGTGTCGGCCGCGCTGGCCATGGCCGACACCCCGGACAGGCTGGCCCAGATCAGGGCGGGGATGAGGTAGTTGTTCATGCAAGCTCCCTGCTGATGTTTTCAAACAGGCTTTTGAGCAGAGTTGCTGCAGAAGGTTCGTTTTTATGACAAGAAAATGGTCGTTGGCTGGGCTGTACTGTCCCAGCCAACGATCTTGCGCAGGCTCAGCCCAGCAACAGGGCGTCGTCGTCCAGCTTTTCGCCCCGAGTCTGCTCGAACATGGCCAGCAGGTCGGGCACATCCATGCGGCTGCGCTCCTCACCGCTGACATCCAGCACCACCCGGCCCTGATGCAGCATCACGGTGCGATGGCCATGATCCAGCGCCTGGCGCATGGAGTGGGTCACCATCAGCGCGGTCAGCTGGTTTTCGCTGACGATGCGGTCGGTCAGTTGCAGCACGAAGGCGGCGGTTTTGGGGTCGAGCGCAGCGGTGTGCTCGTCTAGCAGCAACAGGCGCGAAGGCTGCAAGGAGGCCATCAGCAGGCTCACTGCCTGGCGTTGGCCACCGGAGAGCAGGCCCATGCGGTCGCCCAGCCGGTTTTCCAGCCCCAGTTGCAGGGTGGCCAGCTTGGCGCGGAATTGTTCGCGATAGCTGGCTTTCACTGCCCGTGACAGACCGCGCCCCTGGCCGCGCTGCATGGCCAGCGCCAGGTTTTCCTCGATGGACAGGCCTTCGCAGGTGCCGGCCAGCGGGTCCTGGAACACACGGGCTACCAGTCCGGCGCGTTGCCAGGCCGTCTGGCGTGTCACATCCTGGCCATCGATAAACAGGCTGCCGCTATCCGGGCTGATATCGCCGCTGATGGCATTGAGAAAGGTGGATTTGCCCGCGCCATTGCTACCGATCACGGTGACGAACTGGCCGGATTCGATGGTGAGCGACAGGCCGCGCAGCACCGGGTTTTCCAGCGGCGTACCGGGGTTGAAGGTTTTGAACAGATTGTCGGCGCGCATCATGCGGTGCGTCCTCCTTGCTTGTTGCGCAGTTTGGCCTTGATCTTGGGCAGTACCAGCGCCAGACCCACCAGCACGGCGGTAATGAGGTTCAGGTCCTGCGCTTGCAGGCCGATGAAGTCGGCATTCAGGGCCAGGGCAATCAGCAGGCGATAGAGCAGGGCGCCCAGCACGGTGGCCAGTGTCACCAGCCACAGGCTGCGTGGCGGCAGCAGGGTTTCGCCAATGATCACCGCCGCCAGGCCGACCACGATGGTGCCGATACCCATGGAGATGTCGGCACCACCCTGGGTTTGCACATAGAGGGCGCCGGCCAGGGCAATCAGCGCATTGGATAGCGCCATGCCGGCCAGCGTCATGCGGTCGGTGGAGATGCCCTGGGCACGCGCCATGCGCGGATTGGCGCCGGTGGCGCGCAGCGCCAGTCCGGCTTCGGAGGCAAAGAAGGCATCCAGCAACAGCTTGGCCAAGACCACGATGACGGCCAGTACCGCCGGCTGGATCAGCCAGGCATTGTCATTGACGGTGCTGACAAAGGGGGTGAACACAGTGGGCAGGCCGATCAGCGCGATATTGGGCGCGCCCATGATGCGCAGGTTGATCGAGTACAGCGCAATCATCACCAGGATGCTGGCCAGCAATTGCAGGATGCCCAGCCGTACGTTCAGCCAGGCGGTGAGCCAGCCGGCGGCGGCGCCGGCGATGGCGGCCAGGCCACAGGCCAGCCACGGGTCATGGCCGCCGGCAATCAATACGGCGGCGACGGCACCGCCCAGCGGGAAGCTGCCGTCAGCGGTGAGATCGGGGAAATTGAGCAGGCGAAAGGAAATCAGCACGCCCAGTGCGACCAGCGCAAAGATCAGGCCGATTTCCAGCGCGCCCATCAGTGAAATCAGGGACATGAAAACCTCTACGACAAACCGGCGGCCCGGATGGGGGAGCCGGCGGGCCCTGCCAGGGCAGGCAGGGCGGTGATAACGGACAAAGCCCCGACGACCATCAGGCCATCAGGGCAGCGTTGCGCAGCTATTGCTTACTTGACGGTGTTCTGGGCTTCTTTCAGCAGGGTGGCTGACAGCGGGGCACCTTGCTTCATGGCGGCAGACGGGTTAACGGTCAGGCTCAGCTTGCTGCCCACTTCCGGGGCAATGCTGCCGGGCTTTTCACCCTTCAGGATACGGATGACGATCTTGCCGGTCTGGCGGCCCATGTCGTAGTAGTTCATGCCCAGGGCGGCGATGGCACCACGCTTGACCGAATCGGTATCCGAGGCAATCAGCGGCAGCTTGGCCTGGTTGGCTACAGCCACCAGCGATTCGTAAGTGGACACCACATTGTTGTCGGTGCTGGTGTAGATGGCATCCACCTTGCCGATCAGGCTCTTGGCGGCCGGGGCCACGTCGACGGTACGGGCGGCCGGGGCTTCCACCAGGGTCATGCCGCGCTTGGCCAGCTCGGCCTTCAGCTCTTTGGCCACGATGGTGGAGTTGACTTCACCCGGGCTATAAACCATGCCGATGCGCTTGGCGGCCGGTTTCACTTTCAGGATCAGGTCCACCTGCGGGCCCAGCGGCAGCATGTCGGATACACCGGTGACATTGCTGCCACTGGGTTTCCAGCTGCTCACCAGCTTGGCAGCCACCGGATCGGTGACGGCAGTGAACACGATGGGCAGGGTCTTGCTGGCGGCCACCAGGGCCTGGGCGGACGGGGTGGCGATGGCGACGGCGACGTCCGGCTTGTCACCGACGAATTTGCGGGCGATCTGGCCGGCCGTGGCCGGGTTGCCCTGGGCGCTCTGGTATTGCACCTTGACCTTGTCCTCACCATAACCGGCGGCTTTCAGTTCATCGGTAATCCCCTTGCGGGCGGCATCCAGTGCCGGGTGATCGACGATGGCGGTGATGGCGACAGATTGCATTTCCGCCGCGGCGGCAGACAGGGACAACACGGCAGCGGTAGCGGCCAGCAGTTGGCGATGGCGTAGGGACATGGCGTTTCCTTGTGAGTCAGGATAGATTTTTTTGGAAAATGTTTATTTCGCGCAATTTTATTCCAATGCCAAAGATTTTTCTTGCTGCGGTGCGCAATAAAATGGCTGAAATTGGATATTGGAGACAGGAAGTTGCCGATTCGGCGGGCAGGCATAAAAAAAGCGGCCCGGATCACGGGCCGCATGAGTGTAAGCTGGCAAATTGCCAGCTATAGGGTCGATCGTTTAATCGATGTAGTCGTAGCCTGGCAGGGTCAGGAACTCGACAAAGTCGTCCGAGGTGGTCAGCAGGTCGAACATGCCGGCCGCGTCTTCGTATTGCTTGGTCCAGCGGCTGCCGTATTCGGCTTTCAGCTTTGCCACTTCCGCGGCCTGCAGTTCGCGGAACAGTTCCACCGTCACCTTGCGGCCATCATCCAGCACGCCCTTGGGGCTGCGAATCCACTGCCAGATCTGCGAGCGGGAGATTTCTGCGGTAGCAGCATCTTCCATCAGGTTGTGGATCGGTACGCAGCCGTTGCCGGAAATCCACGAGCCCAGATACTGGATGCCCACATTGATGTTCATCGCCAGGCCGGCTTCGGTGATCGGCGCTTCCGGCTGGAAGTTCAGCAGATCGGCAGCGGTAACGTTCACATCCGGGCGCTGCTTGGCAATCTGGTTAGGCGCATCGCCCAGCACGCGGCTGAAGGCTTCGTTGGCAATCGGCACCAGCCCCGGGTGCGCTACCCAGCCGCCGTCGTAGCCGTCGGTGGCATCGCGGTCCTTGTCGGCCTTCACACCGCCCAGTGCCTTTTCATTGGCAACCGGATCGTTCTTGATCGGAATCAGCGCCGCCATGCCGCCAATGGCCGGTGCGTTGCGCTGGTGGCAGGTTTTCAGCAGCAGCAGGGCATAGGCACGCATGAAGGGCACGGTCATGGTGATCTGTGCGCGGTTGGCCAGGCAGAAGTCGCGGTTCTGCTTGAACTTCTTGATGCAGCTGAAGATGTAGTCCCAGCGGCCAGCATTCAGGCCGGAACTGTGTTCGCGTAGTTCGTAGAGGATTTCGTCCATCTCGAAAGCCGCGAGAATGGTTTCGATCAGTACGGTGGCCTTGATTGTGCCTTGCGGGATACCCAGCTCGTTCTGGGCAAACACGAATACATCATTCCACAGGCGTGCTTCCAGATGGCCTTCCATCTTCGGCAGGTAGTAATAGGTGGCACTGCCCACGCTTTGCAGATAGGCGATGTTATGGAAGAAGGACAGGGCAAAGTCGAACAGCGAACCCGAGACAATCTCGCCATCCACGGTGACGTGCTTTTCCATCAGGTGCCAGCCGCGCGGACGCAGGATCAGCGTGGCCACGCTATCGTTCAGGCGGTATTGCTTGCCGTCCGGATTGGCAAAGGAAATGGTCTTGCGATAGGCATCGCGCACATTGATCTGGCCACTGATCTGGTTTTCCCAGCTCGGACAGTTGGAGTCCTCGAAGTCGGCCATGAAGCTCTTGGCACCGGAATTCAGCGCATTGATCATCATCTTGCGGTCAACCGGCCCGGTGATTTCCACGCGGCGGTCCAGCAAATCCTGCGGCAGCGGGGCAATCTTCCAGTCGCCAGCGCGGATGGCGGCGGTTTCCGGCAGGAAGTCCGGCAGCTTGCCGGCATCCAGTTCGGCCTGGCGTACCACGCGGGCGGCGATCAGTTCGCGGCGGCGCGCTTCAAACTGGCGGTGCAGCTTGGCCACAAAGGCCAGCGCCTCGGTAGTGAGGATTTCTTCAAACGCCGGGGTCAGCGGGGCGAGGATTTCCACGCCTTGCGGAAGGGTGACAGCCATGTGCTTGCTCCTGATTGAATTGCCGTGGGCGGCGGACTACCGTCCTGATTGATCAAAATGCTGCATTGCGATGACAGCCAGTGTATCTAGCCAAACAGTAAAAAAAAATGCATAAATAGGCATAACATCTTTTACTTTCAAGTATGCAATGAGCGAATTCAAGCAGCTGGAAACCTTTGTCGCCGTGGTCAATCACGGCAGCCTGTCGGCCGCTGCACGCCAGCAAGGGGTGGTGCCGGCCATGATAGGGCGGCGGCTGGATGCGCTGGAGGAGCGGCTGGGGGTGAAATTGCTGGTGCGTACCACCCGTAGCGTGACCCTGACGCAGGAGGGAGCGGCGTTTTTTGAAGACTGCCAGCGCATCCTGTCCGAGCTGTCCGAGGCCGAGGCGGCGGTGGCCTCCGGCAGCGGTCGGGCGCGTGGCCATTTGCGCGTGTCGGCACCAGCCGGGTTTGGCCGGCGCCATGTGGCCCCGCATATTGCGGCCTTTCAGCTGGCGCAGCCGGATATTCGGGTGACGCTGGACTTGTCTGACCGGCTGATCGACTTGCAGCGCGAACGCATTGACTGCGCCATCCGTATTTCTGATCTGGCCGACTCCTCGCTGGTGGCGATGCGACTGGCGGAAAACCGCCGCGTGGTGGTGGCCTCGCCGGCCTATCTGTCACGACATGGCATTCCGCGCACGCTGGACGAGCTGGCCAGCCACAACTGCCTGTCGCTGGGCGAGAGCCAGAGCCGTGGCTGGAGCTTCGAGCGCGATGGCGAGCTGATCAACCTGCGCGTGTCCGGGCGGCAGGAGTGCAATGACGGTGCCGTGCTGCACGACTGGGCCTTGCAGGGCCTGGGCCTGGCCTGGCGCTCGCTGTGGGAAGTGAAGGATGATGTGTCGGAAGGGCGGCTGGTCACGGTGCTGGATCAGTTTGCCGCACCGGACTACCCGGTGTATGCGGTGGTGCCGCAGCGACGCTTTCTGCCGGCACGGGTGCGGCATTTCATCGAGCATCTGCGGCAGATTTATACCGCGCCGGGCTATTGGGATTGAGCAGCGGCATTGCGCGCCTGCCTGGCCGCTGCGGCAGTTCCCGGCCGACTGCCATGCCTGTGGCTTTCCCCGCCATGTCTGGCGATGCCCGCATCCACGCCTGCCGCTGATTCAGTCGGCTGTCATGGCAGGTTGTTGCATTGGCTTGCATCCGGGTGAGCCAGGCTTGCACCAGGGCAAACTGCGGTCAAATAGGCATGGCATTGCGTTTTTTTGGCAATTTCTACCGGATTATTGGTCGGATAGCGCCATTAACTGCCTTGTCTTGCAGACTTATGACAGCTTTGCAGCAAATCCTGCTGCCAGAACTGCCCGGTAATGGATAATGGATACACTTTGTCCGATTTTATGGCTTGAACTGTTCCCCCCTTCCTGTAAGATCGCGCGTTTTCCGTTGCAGTGCCCTGCGTTGAGGTGTCGGTCACGAACCGGCAACAGACGGGGCAGCCACGGAAGGGCTGAGTATGATCATCAACGCCGGCTACCCCGCTGCCCAAACATGGCAAGGGGAACGGCGCACACAGGATAGTCTGAACATGAGTTTGATGCGCAAGAAGAGCGTTCAGGGCATGCTGGAATTTGCCCAGACCGCCAAAGGGCTTCGCAAGGAGCTGACGGCTTTCGACCTGACCATGCTGGGGATCGGCGCCATCATCGGCACCGGCATTTTCGTGCTGACCGGCACCGGTGCCACCGTGGCCGGTCCGGGCCTGGTGCTGTCCTTCATCATCGGCGCCTTTGCCTGCGGTTTTGCCGCACTGTGCTATGCCGAATTTGCGGCCATGCTGCCGATTTCCGGCTCCACCTACACTTATGCTTATGCCACGCTGGGCGAGCTGATCGCCTGGATCATCGGCTGGGACCTGATGCTGGAATACCTGCTGGCCTCCTCGGCGGTATCCGTGGGCTGGTCCGGCTACTTCCAGAGCCTGCTGGGCGGTTTTGGTGTACACCTGCCGGAGGCCCTGACCGCCGCTGCCGGTGCCGTACCGGGCAAGAGCACCCTGTTCAACCTGCCGGCCTTTACCATCGCCATGCTGATCACCGCCTTGCTGGCCTTTGGCATCAAGGAATCCAAGCGGGTCAACAATATCGTGGTGCTGATCAAGGTGGCCGTGGTGCTGATGTTCATCGCCATCGGCATCTGGCACGTCAAGCCGGTCAACTGGAGCCCGGCCCTGCCTTATGGCATGAACGGCGTGTTCCATGGCGCGGCCATCGTATTCTTCAGCTTCCTGGGTTTTGATGCCGTCACTTGCGCGGCAGAGGAAGTGAAAGACCCGGCGCGTGACATTCCCAAGGGCGTGATCTGGTCGCTGGCCATCTGCTCCATCCTGTATGTCATCGTGTCGGCCATCATGACCGGCATCGTGCCTTACGCCCAGTTTGCCGGCATCGACCACCCGGTATCGCTGGCCCTGCAAGTGGCCAAGCTGGACTGGTTTGCCGGCTTTGTCGACCTGGGTGCCATTCTGGGCATGCTGACGGTGATTCTGGTGATGACCTACGGCCAGACCCGCATCCTGTTCGCCATGAGCCGCGATGGCCTGCTGCCGAAGATCTTCTCCGAGGTGAACCCCAAATACGGCACGCCGTACAAGGCCACCTGGCTGATCGGCACCATCATTGCGCTGATTGCCGGTTTCATTCCGCTGCACACCCTGGCCGAGCTGGTGAACATCGGTACCCTGGCGGCGTTCTCGCTGATTGCCATTGCCATCATCAAGCTGCGCAAGACCGAACCCAACCTGCCGCGCAAGTTTGTCTGCCCGGGCGTCCCTTATATCCCGGCGCTGGCGGTGATCTTCTGCGTGTTCCTGATGGCGCAGCTGTCGGCACTGACCTGGCTGTGCTTCGTGGTATGGCTGGTGATTGGCCTGGTGGTGTACTTCGGCTATTCGCGCAAGCACTCCCACCTGCACAAACCGTCCTGAGCCAGACATGGCCCATGAAAAAGCCACCGGTAACGGTGGCTTTTTTTACATCTGCAATCGGCCGGATCAGCCGCGCAGCTTGGCGGCGATGGCAGCCACGCGCGCGCCGTATTGCTTGGCAGTGTCCAGATCACCTTGCGGGATTTCATCCACGCTGGCATCCGACGGGGATTGCACCAGCAGGCCAACCGAACCGCCCAGGTTATTGACGTCGGTACGCGCTGCCGCCTTGCTGTTGCTGGGCAGCAGGCCCAGGCTGACCCAGATGCCGCCGTGCTGCGAAGCCAGGGTCTGCAGATTGATCAGCGCTACCTGCTTGTCGCCGTTCAGGCTGGCGCTATTGGTAAAACCGCCAAACACCTTGTCCTGCCAGGCTCGGGTAAACCAGGCCTTGGAGCTGGCATCGGCAAATTTCTTGAACTGCCAGCTCGGGCTGCCCATATAGGTGGGGGAGCCAAAAATGATGGCGTCGGCAGCGGCCAGGGTATCCCAGGCGCTGTCCGGCACATTGCCTTCGGCATCGATGGCGATGAGTTCGGCATGGGCACCGGCGGCCACTTGCTGGGCAACGCGCTGGGTATGACCGTAACCGGAGTGATAAACGACGACGACTTTTGCCATGTTCTTGCCTTTCGTGACGAAGATTCGATGAGACGTGATGCGGCCTGCCAGATGGCAGGCCGGATGTGCATAGTATTGGTGCGAAATTGTGTAAGAAAAAGCGCTGCCGGATGAATAAATTGTTTAGCTCAGCTAAATGATCACGTAGCCGCCGCCATGTGGATGACCGCTGGTTCGCTGCTAAGTCCGGCCAGTACGGCGCGCAGGGCCGCGCGCTCCACATCCGAATCCCTTGCCGCTGCCAGCATACCTTTGTCTTGGGGCAACATCAGCTCCACATAGCAGATGGCAGTGGCATCCGCGCCGCTGGCCAGAGCATGCTCCTGATAATCCACCACCTGTACTGTCTGCGGCAAGGCGTCGAGCAAGGCGCTGATCAGCCCGGTGCCGCTGCCGTGCAGAGTGCATGGGCCAGTGGCCGTGAGCAGTTGCACTTCCAGCGTGACGGTGCCGTCTGCTGCGCTGCTTAATGAATGAGCCTGATAGCGCCAGTTGCTGGCCGGCCTCAGGTAGGCTGCTTCAAACAAGGCGTACAGCTCGACGGGCTCCAGTTCCTTGCCATTGCTGTCGGCGGCCTGTTGTGCCCGGCGGCTGAGGTCGGTCTGGAAGGCGCGTGGCAAGCGCAATCCATAGTGCCGTTCCAGTAGCCAGCTTATGCCGCCCTTGCCAGACTGGCTGTTGACGCGGATCACCGCTTCATAGCTTCGGCCTACATCGGCCGGGTCTATCGGCAGATAGGGTAGGCGCCATGGCTCGTCCGCCTTCTGCTGTGCAAAGCCTTTACGGATGGCGTCCTGATGCGAACCAGAAAATGCGGTATAAACCAACTCGCCGGCGTAGGGGTGGCGTGGGTGTACCGGCAATTGCAGAAAGTCTTCCACTTGCCGACGCAGGCTGTCGATGTCGGAAAAATCCAAGCTAGGTGAAATGCCTTGGCTGTATAGATTGAGCGCCAGGGTTACGAGGTCGACATTGCCGGTGCGTTCACCGTTGCCAAACAGGCAGCCTTCCACACGCTGTGCTCCTGCCAGCATGGCCAGCTCGGCCGCCGCTACGGCACTACCCCGGTCATTGTGGGGGTGCACGCTGAGAATCAGGCTGTCTCGGTACGGCAAGCGGCGCGATAGCCATTCGATCTGGTCGGCATAGGTATTGGGCGTTGACATCTCAACGGTTGCCGGCAGATTGAGGATCATCGGTTTGCCTGGCGTGGGTCCCCAACAATCGATGACGGCGGTGCATACGGAAAGCGCCACCTCTGGTTCGGTGGCGGAAAAGGTTTCTGGTGAGTACTGGAATACCCATTCCGTGTCTGGCTGTTGCTGCGTGTGTTCGCGTATCAGGCGGCAGCCATCCACTGCCAGTTGGGTTACACCGGCGACATCCAGACCAAATACCATTTCGCGCCAAGCGGGTGCGGTGGCGTTGTAGAGGTGGACGATGGCGCGCCGCGCGCCGTGCAAGGCATCGAAGGTGCGGGCAATCAAATCGGCACGCGATTGGGTAATCACCTGCAGCGTGACATCGTCGGGGACCCGGCCTTCTTCGATCAAACAGCGCACAAAATCGAAATCGGTTTGCGAGGCTGCAGGGAAGGCAACCTCGATTTCCTTGAAACCACATTGCACGAGCAGGTCGAAAAAGTGCAGTTTCTGCGCGACTGTCAGTGGTTCGGCCAGGGCCTGGTTGCCGTCGCGCAGATCGGTACTGAGCCAGATGGGGGCTTGTGTCTGACGACGTGACGGCCATTGCCGGTCAGGCAGAGGCCAGGGCTGAAAGGCTGGATAGCGATTGGCGGGGAAGGCTAGCATGGGGATCTCCTTTGCAAGGGCATGATGAGCTGGTGGCTTGCAGAGAAGTTTGACAGAAAGTCATATTTTTTTATTGGAAGCCTTACTTTTATATTTTTATCAGCTAATTTATTGGACTAATTGTAAAAATATTAATTTCTCAGAGCGGTTATTTTACATTATGTAGAATATGCTGTGGCGTTTTCACCACGTAGGTCATGTCGTGCGGGCAATAAAAAACCCGCCTTGCGGCGGGTTGTTGCTGCGCTTCCGGCGGCAGCCGGCGTGCTTTGCTTAGTGGAACTGCTCTTCTTCGGTGGAACCGGTCAGCGCGGTCACGCTGGACTGGCCGCCCTGGATCACGGTGGTGATGTCGTCGAAGTAGCCGGTGCCCACTTCCTGCTGGTGGGATACGAAGGTGTAGCCACGTTCGCGAGCGGCGAATTCCGGCTCTTGTACCTTTTCCACATAAGCCGACATGCCGCGGGCAACGTAGTCTTGTGCCAGGTCGTACATGTTGTACCACATGTTGTGGATACCAGCCAAAGTGATGAACTGGTATTTGTAGCCCATGGCACCCAGTTCGCGCTGGAACTTGGCGATGGTGGCATCGTCCAGGTTCTTCTTCCAGTTGAAGGACGGCGAGCAGTTGTAGGCCAGCAGCTTGCCCGGGTGCTTGGCGTGTACCGCTTCGGCAAACTTGCGGGCAAATTCCAGATCCGGCGTACCGGTTTCGCACCATACCAGGTCGGCGTAGTCAGCGTAGGCCACGGCGCGGCTGATGGCTTGTTCCAGACCCTTCTTGGTCTTGTAGAAGCCTTCGGCAGTGCGCTCGCCAGTCAGGAAAGGCTTGTCGTTGGCGTCGTAGTCGCTGGTGATCAGGTCAGCAGCTTCTGCGTCGGTACGGGCAATCACCAGGGTCGGCACGCCGTACACGTCGGCAGCCATACGGGCGGCGATCAGCTTCTGGATGGCTTCCTGGGTCGGTACCAGTACCTTGCCGCCCATGTGGCCACATTTCTTCACCGAGGCCAGTTGGTCTTCGAAGTGCACGCCACCCGCGCCAGCGCGGATCATGGCCTTCATCAGTTCGTAGGCGTTCAGTACGCCACCGAAACCGGCTTCGGCATCGGCCACGATGGGCGCGTAGTAGTCAACAAAGCCCGGCTGGCCTTTTTCCACACCCTTGGAGTGCTGGATTTCGTCGGCGCGGGTAAAGGCATTGTTGATACGCTCCACCACCTTCGGCACCGAGTCCACCGGATACAGCGACTGGTCCGGGTACATGGCGGAGTATTCGTTGTTGTCAGCAGCCACTTGCCAGCCGGACAGGTAAATGGCCTTGATGCCAGCCTTGACCTGCTGCATGGCCTGACCACCGGTCAGGGCGCCCAGACAGTTGATGTAGGGTTCGTTGTTGACCAGGTTCCACAGTTTCTCGGCGCCTTGGCGGGCCAGGGTGTGTTCCACTTGCACCGAACCACGCAGACGCTCTACGTCGGCGGCGGTGTAACCACGCTTGATACCTTTCCAGCGCGGGTTGGTGTCCCAGTCATGTTGAATGGCGGCGATACGTTGTTCGCGAGTAGTCATGTTCAAACCCTTCTCGAATAGTTTTCTCTGCAGTCCGGTGAATTCCGGCAATCCTCTGGCCAAATGACATTCCGGTTTTTCCGGAGTGATTTTGTTGACAACGGTTTTTGCCTGTTGCCCGTTCTGACCACCAAAAGCCCGCGGATAACGGCTTTGCTCGGGTGGGTCATTCAGCGTGTGTGGCCCATTATAAGCACAAAAAAAATCGCTTGTGTGCGGTGCAACACCGAAAAAAACACGATGTTCAGAAGGTGACAATTGTGGCGAAAAATGAATAATTGATCGCCCAGTTTTTGTTGCAGTTGCGAAAAGAAAAGTCCGAAAACGCACTGTGCGGTGAGCGCTGGTCACAGCGGTTGTGAACCCTGGGCAAGAACCGGGACTTGAATTCCCGCAGAGAGACCTTATCTGGCATCGGGACATCGTTAAAAGCTGATTCACTTGAGGTCTTGCCATGCAGGAAAACCAGAACAACGCGACCAACGAAGCCGCGGTCGACGAAACCATCAACGCAGCAGCCAGCGAACAGACTGTCGAGCAAACCGCCGAACAGCGCATCGCCGCACTGGAAGCACAGCTTGCCGAACTGCAGGATCAACTGCTGCGCAGCCGTGCCGATCAGGAAAACCAGCGTCGCCGCAATGCCGAAGAGCTGCTTAATACCCAGAAGTACGCCATCAACAAGTTTGCCCAGGAGCTGGTGCCGGTAAAGGACTACCTGGAAATGGCGCTGCTGGATCAGAGCGGCCAGATCGACACCCTGAAGATGGGCGTGGACATGACGCTGAAGCAACTGGTGGCCGCCTTTGACAAGGTACAGATCAAGGAAATCTCCCCGGCGGTAGGCGACAAGCTGGATCCGCATCTACACCAGGCCATGAGCGCGGAAGAATCCGACGCTGAAGCCAATACGGTGTTACGGGTGCTGCAAAAAGGCTATCAACTGGCTGAGCGCACGCTGCGTCCGGCCATGGTGATCGTGGCCAAGGCCAAAGCCTGACACGAGAGTCATAAAAAGGTTCTTGGCAGCCACTTGAAAAAGACAGCATAGCCAATACCTATGAAAACAACAGGCCACGGCTATCAGCGTTTGGCCGCAGTCGCAACGAATTGAGATAAAGGAATAAGGAATATGGGCAAAATCATTGGTATCGATCTGGGCACCACCAACTCCTGCGTAGCCGTAGTTGAAGGCGGCAACCCGAAAGTCATTGAAAACGCCGAAGGCGCACGCACCACCCCGTCCATCATCGCTTATCTGGACGATGGCGAGATCCTGGTTGGCGCACCGGCCAAGCGTCAGGCTGTCACCAATCCGAAGAACACCCTGTACGCCGCCAAGCGCCTGATCGGTCGCCGCTTTGAAGACAAGGAAGTACAAAAAGACATCGACCTGATGCCTTTCCAGATCATGAAGGCGCCCAATGGCGACGCCTGGGTCAAGGTACGCGATCAGGAACTGGCTCCGCCGCAAATCTCCGCAGAAGTGCTGCGCAAGATGAAAAAGGCTGCCGAAGACTACCTGGGTGAAGAAGTGACCGAAGCGGTGATCACCGTACCGGCCTACTTCAACGACAGCCAGCGTCAGGCCACCAAGGATGCCGGTCGTATCGCCGGCCTGGAAGTGAAGCGCATCATCAACGAACCGACCGCAGCTGCCCTGGCCTTTGGTCTGGCCAAGCAGGAAGGTGACCGTAAGATCGCCGTATACGACCTGGGTGGCGGTACCTTCGACGTCTCCATCATTGAAATCGCCGACGTTGACGGCGAGCACCAGTTCGAAGTGCTGTCCACCAACGGTGACACCTTCCTGGGCGGTGAAGACTTCGACCAGCGCCTGATCGACTACATCGTGACCGAATTCAAGCGCGAACAGGGCGTGGACCTGAAGAACGATGTAATGGCCCTGCAGCGTCTGAAGGAAGCCGCTGAAAAAGCCAAGATCGAGCTGTCCAGCGCCACTCAGACCGAGGTGAACCTGCCGTACATCACCATGGATGCCACCGGTCCGAAGCACCTGGCGATGAAGATTACCCGCGCTAAGTTCGAAAGCCTGGTTGACGACCTGATCACCCGCTCCATCGAACCGTGCCGCGTGGCATTGAAGGATGCTGGCGTATCGTTGTCCGACATCACCGACGTGATTCTGGTGGGTGGTCAGACCCGTATGCCGAAAGTACAGGATGCCGTTAAGGAATTCTTCGGCAAGGAACCGCGCAAGGACGTGAACCCGGATGAAGCCGTGGCCGTTGGTGCAGCGATCCAGGGTTCGGTACTGTCGGGTGACCGCAAGGACGTGCTGCTGCTGGACGTGACCCCGCTGTCGCTGGGTATCGAAACCCTGGGCGGCGTGATGACCAAGCTGATCCAGAAGAACACCACGATCCCGACCAAGGCATCGCAAACCTTCTCCACGGCGGATGACAACCAGACTGCGGTGACCATCCATGTGCTGCAAGGCGAGCGTGAAAAGGCTGCCGCCAACAAGAGCCTGGGCCAGTTCAATCTGGGTGACATTCCGCCGGCACCGCGTGGCATTCCGCAGATCGAAGTGGAGTTCAACATCGATGCCAACGGTATCCTGCACGTATCGGCCAAGGACAAGGCCAGCGGCAAGCAGGCCAACATCACCATCCAGGCTTCTTCCGGTCTGTCGGAAGAGGAAATCCAGCGCATGGTGAAGGATGCCGAAGCCAATGCCGAGGAAGACAAGAAGCTGCACGAGCTGGTGACTGCCCGCAACCAGGCCGAAGGTCTGATCCACAGCGTGAAGAAGTCGCTGGCAGAGCACGGCGACAAGATCGACGCCGCGGAAAAGGCCAAGATCGAAGACGCTGTCAAAGCCGCGGAAGAAGTGGTGAAGAGCGAAGACAAGGCAGTGATCGAAGCCAAGACTGAAGAACTGGCCAAGGCCAGCCAGAAGCTGGGCGAAATCATGTATGCCCAGGCACAGCAGGCTGAGGCGGGTCAGGGTGCCGCCGATGCCGGCAAGGCCAAGGACGAAGGCGATGTGGTGGATGCCGAGTTCGAAGAAGTAAAAGACAAAAAGTAAGCCACAGGCTTGCTGACTGAACGAGGCACAGGGAATGGCGGAGACTGCTCCACCGGCCTCTGTGCCTTTGCCGTATCAAGAAGATCATTGCCTGCCGCACCGCTGGTCGCGGCCAGAGAGTGAAACACTATGTCCAAAAGAGATTTTTATGATGTGCTCGGCGTCAATCGTGATGCTTCCGAGGACGACATCAAAAAGGCATACCGCAAGCTGGCGATGAAATATCACCCGGACCGCAATCCGGACAGCAAGGAAGCCGAAGAGAAATTCAAGGAAGTCAAAGAGGCCTATGAAATCCTCTCTGACAGCCAGAAGCGTGGCGCCTACGACCAGTTCGGCCATGCCGGGGTAGATCCGCAAGCCGGCGCTGGTGGTGGTGGTGCCGGTTTTGGTGGCTTTGGCGATTTCGCCGATATTTTCAGCGACATCTTCGGCGGTGGCAGGGGCGGTGCGGGCGGTGGCCGTTCCAATGTCTATCGTGGTGCCGACCTGCGCTACAACCTGGATATTTCGCTGGAAGAAGCGGCGCGTGGCTGCGAAAAGCAGATCCGCATCCCCTCGCATGAAGACTGCGAAGTGTGCCACGGCACCGGTGCCAAGCCGGGCACCCAGCCCAAGACCTGCTCCACCTGCGGTGGCCATGGTCAGGTACGCATGAGCCAGGGTTTCTTCTCCATCCAGCAAACCTGCCCGACCTGCCACGGCACCGGCAAGCAGATCAGCGATCCTTGCACCAGCTGCCATGGTGCTGGTCAGAAGAAGACCACCAAGACCCTGAACGTGAAGATTCCGGCTGGCGTGGACGAGGGCGACCGCATCCGCCTGTCCGGCGAAGGCGAACCGGGGCAGAATGGCGGCCCGGCTGGTGATTTGTATGTGGTCACTCACATCAAGCAGCATGCGGTGTTCCAGCGCGATGGCATGGACCTGCATTGCGAGATGCCGATTTCCTTCGCGACAGCCGCATTGGGTGGCGAGGTGGAAATCCCCACCCTGGATGGCATGGCCAAGGTGAAGATTGCTGCCGAAACGCAAAGCGGCCGGGTATACCGTCTGCGTGGCAAGGGCGTGAAGGCTGTACGTGGCACCGACTATGGCGATCTGCACTGCCATGTGGTGGTGGAAACCCCGGTCAAGCTGACCGAGCGCCAGAAAGAATTGCTGCGCGAATTTGAAGCCATCAGCCAGGGCGACGTGGCCATGCATAATCCGCGCTCCAAATCCTTCATGGACAAGCTGCGCGATTTCTTCGAGTAAGCTGGCAAACCGCGTCTGGCCCTGCGTGCAGACCTTGTTGAACAACCCCCGGTTTTCCGGGGGTTTTGTTTTTTGAGCCTGTGCCGGACGACGAAATGAAAAAAGCCACCGCGACCAGGCGGTGGCAAAGAACTTTCTTCAAAGGAACCAGCCAGGCAGCACGGCTTAGAAGTTGTGCTTCAGCATCAGCCAGGTGAGGGTGGTCTTGGCGTCGCTCATGCCCAGCGCAGAGGCGGCACCATCGTTTTCTTTCACTTGACCGTAGCCGGCCTGCACCATGGTGCGCTTGCTCAGGCTGTAGTCGACGGCGGCTGCCCACTGGCTGGCACCCCAGTCTTGCGACTGACCATCCACCTTGACACCGCTGCGCTTGGAGTAAACGAAGGACGGCTTGAAGGCGCCAATGGTGTAGGCAGCATTGATGGCCCAGGAGTGGCTGTTCAGCTTGTTCAGACCGGTATTGGCGATGCCGAAGCTGGCCAGATTGGAGATGGCATAGCTGCCGTCTGTGTTCTTGGCCCAGGCATCGCCATACAGCGTTGCCTTTTGTACGGTGGCCGCCAGGTAGAGGTTGTTGGCGTCGTAGCCGAATTCAACACGATGTACCGTGCTGTTCTTGTCCGAACCCAGCACGTTCAGCTGGGTCATGTTGGCATAGGCGCCAAAGAAACCGGAATGGGTATAAGCCAGACGTGCGCCGAAGTTATTGCCGGTCTGCTTGCCGGTGGTGCTGGAGCGGCCTTCGCCTGCGCCATATTCAACAATGGCGGTAAAGCCGTTCAGGTCCGGGCTGTCATAGCGGATGCCGTTCTTGGTGAAGCCATCGCCGTAAGCACCAAACACGTCAGTACCTTCATACAGCGGGAAGGGAATGCCCATCGAATCACGACGCGGGCCATACAGGTTGTCGGTGGCTTCGGTTTCGCTGAAGATGTCCAGCTGATTGCCCAGGGTCACTTTACCAAAGCTGCCTTCCAGGCCGACAAAGCTGGTGCGGTTGGCCAGGGTGCCGGTGCCGGAGCCCGACTTGCTGGCTACGCCATCAACAGCAAAGCCGTTTTCCACTTGCCATACCGCCTTCAGGCCGTTCCCCAGATCCTCACTACCCTTGAAGCCGATGCGGCTGTTGTAGTCATCAACACCGGTGGTGGTCTGGCCATTGTATTTCAGGCTGTCGATACCGGCGCGCACGGAGCCGTAGATGGTCACGTCGGCCTGGGCCAGTACCGGCATGGCGGCTGCGATGGCAGCAACGAGTACGAGTTTTTTCATTCCTCTAAATCCTTTAGTAGTTTTTTCTGGCCTGCCTGATCTGTTGGCAGGCTGGGCGCGGTGTAAAGCAAGCCATGTGAAAACTTGATTTCACCAACGGGGCTGAGTGTGCGAAACACCTTTGTAACCGTCAATGAACATTTATTAACAAATTGCCATGAGAATTTGCCTGATTAATCAGTGCAAATGGACTAATTTCATGTGTTTTGTTATATTTTATTGTTTTAAAACAAATGCTTGCGTTTGTTTTAAAGTTCAATGTCCATCCGGTGAATATTGTTTTTCATTGTTGTTTTTCAGCATGAACCCGCGTTTTGCTAAGTATTTTAACTGTTGCATTTTGGCAAATTAGACATTTTGTCTTATAAAAATGCTGTTTTTACACAACATTTAGCGCCAGCCGCCATGAGTGACAAGAATGCTTGGTATGATTTTTCCTGATGTATCACCTGCTATTGCCGCGGGCGCCCGCCCGGCAGACCCTGCAGGGCGCAACACATCGGCCCCGTGGCCGCTGCGCATGGGAATGACACTGCCAGCCGGCGGCAACAGGCGTACAATTCCCGGCATTGCTATTGTCACTGTGATGGAAATCCCATGATTTTTGCCAACCGCTATTTCCCCGCCACCCGCATGCGCCGCATGCGCAAGGATGATTTTTCCCGCCGCCTGATGCGTGAGAACGTCTTGACCACCAATGACCTGATCTATCCGGTATTTGTGCTGGAAGGCGAGAATCGCGAGCAGGCGGTCGCTTCCATGCCGGGCGTGGTGCGCCAGAGCCTGGACAAGCTGCTGTATACCGCCGAACAAGCCCTGGAACTGGGCATCCCGATGCTGTCGCTGTTCCCGGTGATTGAAACCGGCAAGGACAATGCCGCACAGGAAGCCTATAACCCGGATGGCCTGGTACCCACCGTGGTGCGTGCGCTCAAGCAGCGCTTTCCCGAACTGGGCGTGATGACGGATGGCGCACTGGACCCGTATACCGTGCATGGTCAGGATGGCCTGATCGATGACAATGGCTATGTGCTGAATGACGAAACCACCGAAGTGCTGATCCGTCAGGGCTTGTGCCACGCCGAAGCCGGTGTGGACGTGTTTGGCCCGTCCGACATGATGGACGGTCGCATTGGCGCGCTGCGCGATGCCTTTGAAGAAGCCGGCTTCATCCATACCAAGATACTGGCTTACTCCGCCAAGTACGCTTCCGCCTTTTATGGCCCCTTCCGCGATGCCGTAGGTTCAGCCGCCAATCTGGGCAAGGCCGACAAGTACAACTACCAGATGGACCCGGCCAACCTGGACGAGGCCATCCAGGAAGTGGCCATGGATCTGGAGGAGGGCGCCGACATGGTGATGATCAAGCCGGGCCTGCCTTATCTGGATGTGATCCGCCGCGTGAAAGACACCTTCCGCGTGCCGACCTATGCCTATCAGGTGTCTGGTGAATACGCCATGCTCAAGGCCGCCTTCCAGAATGGCTGGCTGAACGAAGAGAAATGCATGATGGAAAGCCTGCTGGCCTTCAAGCGTGCCGGGGCGGATGGCATTCTGACTTACTTCGCGCTGGATGCAGCGCGTGTGCTGCGTCGCGGCTGAGCTTTGCTTGCCAGCGGCCGGATGCCTGCCGGCCGCTGGCAGGAGAACCCTTGAAGGAAGAGGCCATGGATATTCTGCATTCCACCTGGTTCTGGCTGTTTGTCATCGTGGCGCTGGTGATGTCCACCATCGGTTCACTGGCCAGACTGTCCAAGGCCCCGCCGCCAGTCGACCTGCCTGGTGTCAAGCCGCAGCCCTATGCGGCTGAGGATGATGAGGATGAAGACGGGCCGGACAGCCCGGCCGGCCATACCCCGGCCAGCTTGCGCAAGCCGAAATAGCGGCGCGGGCCGGCAAATGCAGCGACGGGCTGGCATCACGCCAGCCGGCTGCGCCGGAAATACTGCTGGATGAATTCGACACAGACACGCAGCTTGGCCGAGCTGGCCAGCTTTTCCGGATACACCGCCCAGATATCAGCCTGCAGGTAGTAATCGGGCAATACCCGTACCAGTTCTCCCCGTTCCAGCTCGCCGGCCACATCCCATAGCGAGCGCAACATGATGCCGTGGCCCTGCAAGGCCCACTGGTGTACCACTTCGCCATGGTTGGCCGCCAGCGCACCCTGCACCCGGATGCTGCATTCCCCTTGCGGGCCGGTCAGCCGCCATACCCCGAAGGGATGATCCCTTTCCTTGATGACCAGGCAATTGTGCCGGCTCAGTGCATTGAGCGTGGCCGGAGCGCCATGTCTTGCCACATAAGCCGGCGCCGCACACAGGATGCGTCGGTTATCCGCCAGCTTGCGCGCCAGTAGCTGCGGGGCAATCTCGTTGCCCACGCGGATGTCCAGGTCGATGCCTTCCTGGGCCAGGTCGATCAGACAATCGGCCACTTCGAAGCGGATGTTCAGCTCCGGGTAGTGTCCTGCCAGTTCGCCCAGTGCCGGTGCCAGATGCACCCGGCCAAAACCAAAGCTGCTGCTGATGCGGATGATGCCGCGCGGCTGCTCCCGCGCACTCCCGATCTCCACGCTCATCTGTTCCACGTCCTGCAGTATTTTGCCCGCCCATTGGTAGATGCGTTCTCCCCGCTCGGTCATGGCAATGCGCCGGGTGGTGCGGTCCAGCAGACGACAATCCAGGCATTGCTCCAGCACGCGAATGCGTTTGCTGACATAGGCCGGCGAGGCGGCCATGGCTTCGGCGGCCGCAGCAAATCCGCCCTTGCGCACGACCAGGCAAAATACCCGCAAATCTTCAAGCTGCAGCAGATCCTTCATGTTTCGTGTTTTCTGTATGCACGGATCAGCCAATTATCCGGGCTTTGTTTTCCGCCATGCTAGGCCTCGAAGTACAAAGTCATTACGACGAAAGAACAGAGGAGGGCAGGATGCGGGCTTACAGGATTGCCGCCATCGCAGGCGATGGCATCGGGCAGGAAGTGCTACCGGAAGGCTTGCGGGTGCTGGAGGCGGCGGCCAGGCGCTTTGACATCGACTTGTCGATTAGCCGGTTTGACTGGGCCAGCTGTGACTACTACCTGCAACACGGCCAGATGATGCCAGACAACTGGTTCGACACCTTGCGCGGCTTTGACGCCATCTATTTCGGAGCCGTCGGCATGCCGGACAAGGTGGCGGACCATGTGTCGCTGTGGGGTTCGCTGTTGAAGTTCCGCCGCCAGTTCGACCAATACGTCAATCTGCGTCCGGTGCGTTTGCTGCCCGGTGTGCCCTGTCCGCTGGCCAATCGTCAGCCGGGTGAGATCGATTTCCTGGTGGTGCGGGAAAATACCGAGGGCGAGTACTCCGCAGTCGGTGGCCGCATGTTCGAAGGAACGGAACGCGAGCTGGTGTTGCAGCAAGCAATATTTACCCGTCATGGCGTGGATCGCATCCTGCATCACGCTTTTGCCCTGGCACAAAGCAGGCCGCGCAAAAAGCTGACCGCCGCCACCAAATCCAACGGCATCGCGGTGAGCATGCCCTATTGGGATGAGCGGGTGGCGGCGGTGGCACAGCACTACCCGGAGGTGCAATGGGAACGGCAGCATGTGGATATTCTGGCTGCACGTTTTGTATTGCAGCCCGACCGCTTCGATGTGGTGGTGGCTTCCAATCTGTTTGGCGACATCCTGTCCGACCTCGGCCCGGCTTGTACCGGCACCATTGGCCTGGCTGCGTCGGCCAATCTCAATCCCGAGCGCCGTTTCCCCTCCCTGTTTGAACCGGTACACGGTTCTGCGCCGGATATCTTCGGCAAAAACATCGCCAACCCCATCGCCATGATCTGGTCAGGTGCGCTGATGCTGGATTTTCTTGGCCACAGCCAGGGGCCTTGCCGCGCCGCCCACGATGCCATCATGCGGGCCATCGAGTCTGTGCTGCTGAGCGGTCCGCTGACCGCTGATCTGGGGGGCCGGGCCAGCACCACCGAGCTGGGCCAGGCCATTGCCGCAGCTGTCATGCAGGCTCCGCTGGCGGTGGAAGACTGAGCCACGGCGTACGGGCAGGACAGCGTAATTTCCTTATTTCCGAATCAGGCCGGGCCTGGGCCTGGCAGCAGGGAGGCAAGATGCACAAGCTCACACACAGCCGGCGCGATGTGCCGCTGGCACTGGTCAGTTTGCTGATCGTGATGGTGATGGTGGTGGTGATGATCGCCATGCCGCAGGCTTCGATCGAGGTGGCGGATCGATTGATGACCTGGTGTACCAATGTATTTGCCTCGCCGATCTTGCTGTTTGCCTTTGGCTCGGTGCTGTTTGTTGCCTGGCTGGCGCTGAGCAAGTACGGGCAGATCCGTCTGGGCGAAGGCGGCCCGGATTATTCCACCTTGTCGTGGATTTTCATGTTCATCATGTCCGGCATGGGCTCGTCCGCCCTGTACTGGGGCTTTCTGGACTGGGCGTATTACTACCAGACCCCCGGTCTGAACCTGCCGCCGGCATCGCCGCAGGCGCTGAAATACAGTGTGGCTTATTCGCTGTTTCATTCCGGCCTGAGTGCCTGGGCCATGTATGCCGTGGGCTCGGTGGCCATGTGTTACTACTATCACGTGCGCAAAAACAAGGGCTTGAGCCTGGCGGCCATCGTTGCCGCCATTACCGGTCGTCGGTCTGACGGCCCGCTGGGCCGCCTGGTGGATTTGCTGTTCATGCTGTGCATGTTCGGGGCCTTGACCATTTCCCTGGTGCTGACCGCCACCACCTTTACCCGCTTGCTATCCACGCTAACCGGCATTCCGGATAGTTTTGTCACGCAGCTGGTGGTGATTCTTTCAGTTGCCGTGCTGTTTACCCTGTCATCCTGGGTGGGCATGGATGGCGGCATGAAGCGCCTGAGCCAGATGGTGTGCTGGGGCGTGCTGGCACTGGCCGCTTATGTGTATCTGCTGGGGCCAACCCACTTCATTACCAGTAATGTCTTGTCCAGCCTGGGGCTGATGCTCAGCAGTTTTGTCGACATGAGCTTGTTTACCGACCCGCTGGGCGACGGCAAGTTTACCCGTGAGTGGACGGTGTTTTACTGGCTGTGGTGGATTTCCTATGCACCGGGAGTGGCCTTGTTTGTCACCCGCGTTTCCCGCGGCCGCACCATCCGTGAGGTACTGCTGGCCATGATGTTTGGCGGCTGTGCCGGCATCTGGTTTGTTTACGGCGTGCTGGAAAGCTATAGCGTGCACAGCTTCATCAATGGCCTGGTGGCGGTGCCGCAGGTATTGCAGGCCGAGGGAGGGGAATCGGCTATTGCGCAGTTGCTGGCGCTATTGCCCGCTGGCCGTGTGGTGATGGCCTTCTTTCTGGCGGTGATGGCGATCTTTCTGGCCGCGCACATGGATGCGGTAGGTTATGCCGTCTCCGCCACCTGTACCCGCAACCTGGCCGAAGGGGAGGACCCATCCCCCATCGACCGCCTGTTCTGGTGCGTCATGCTCACGCTGGTGCCGCTGGCGATGATTTTTGCCAAGGCACCGCTCAATACCATGAAGACCACGGTGATTGTGACGGCCATCCCCTTTGCCCTGATCACGCTGGTGATGGTGTATGGCCTGCTCAAGTGGCTGCATGAAGATTATGGTGCGGTCCCGGCACACCAGATAGGCGAACAGCCACCCCCTGCCGTGGCCAGCAACCAGTCCAGCTCCTGAGCCCGGCCATGGCCAGTCGCTATCAGCTTTCTGCGGAAATGCAGTCTTTTGTCAAGCAGTGCGCCCTGTTTCAGCCCGCTGACGACAGCCTGTCCGAAATGCGTGTCGCCTACGATGCCCTGTGCCGTTACTTCACCCCGCCGCTACCGGCGGGGCTGCAGGTGACCGAGCTTGCGTTGCCGGTGGCCGGCAGGGCCATCCCCTTGCGCCTGTACCGCCCCGCGGCGGACAGACCGCCTGCCGGTTGGCCCTGTGTGCTGTATCTGCATGGCGGCGGCTGGATGCTCGGTGGACTGGATTCCCATGTCGTTATCGCGGCACCGCTGGCGCTGCAGTGTGCCGCGGCTGTGCTGGTGGTCGATTACCGCCTGGCTCCGGAGCATGTGTTTCCTGCCGCCTTCGAGGATTGCCTGGCGGTATGGGACGCGCTGCGGCTGGATGGCCTCGGGCTGGGTATCGACACCGCCCGTGTCGTGGTTGCCGGTGACAGTGCCGGTGGCAATCTGGCCGCAGCACTATGCCTGGCGGCCCGTGGCAGGCCTGGTCCGCCGCTGTGCGGGCAAGCGCTGCTCTACCCGGCACTGGCGGCCGTGCCGACCGAGCCTGCGGCCAGTGAACATGCCGATGCCCCGCTGCTCAGCCGCGCTGACATGCGCTATTACCTGGCGCAGTACGCAGCCGACCCGGCACTGCATGCCGATCCACGGCTGGCACCCCTGGCGGCGGGCGATCTGAGCGCGCTGCCCCCGGCCTTTGTTGCAGTGGCGGAGTACGACCCACTTCGTGACGATGGCCTGCTTTATGTGCAGCGCCTGCGGGCGCAAGGCATTGCGGCGGAATGTCATGTCGGCCACGGGCTACTGCATGGCTGCCTGCGCTTCTGGCCGCAGGGCCGCGAGACGGCGCGCATGTACCAGGCGCTGCGCGATGCCATACGCCGCATGCTGGCCGCTCAGCCATGACATCTGTTGCGCTGCGTGGCGGCTGGCGCCGCTGCGCGACCTTTCCACCGGTCTTGCCATGCTTGTTCGTCGGGCATGACCGGACAAGAAAAGGGCAGGCATTAGCAGCCCTGTGACGACCCCAAGCAGAGGAGAACACCCATGAATGACTACACCCGATTGAACCCGGATTTCTGTGCCGATCACGAACGTGCCTGGACCCTGCCCGCCGAGTACTACACCTCCGACCGGGTCTATCAGTTCGAGAAGGAGAAGATTTTTGCCAATAGCTGGATCTGTGTGGCACATGGCAGCGAACTGGCCGAATCCAACGACTACATCACCCGCGATGTGGCAGGTGAAAGCATCATCGTGGTGCGTGGCCGGGATGGGGTATTGCGCAGCTTTTACAATGTTTGTCCGCACCGTGGCCACCAGCTGCTGCAAGGCAGTGGCCGGGCCAAGAATGTGATCACCTGTCCCTATCATGCCTGGACCTTCAAGCTGGATGGCCAGCTGGGTCATGCGCGCAATTGTGAAAACGTGGTCGATTTCGACCCGCAAAAGGCTGCGCTGTCGCCGCTCAAGGTGGAGGAATATGCCGGTTTCGTGTTTATCAACATGAATCTGGATGCCGACCCGGTGGAGGATCAGCTACCCGGCCTGGCCGAGAGTTTGCGTGCAGCCTGCCCGGTGATCGACCAGCTGCATCTGGCGGCGCGCTTTATCACCACCACGCCGGCCAACTGGAAAATCATCGTCGACAACTATATGGAGTGCTACCACTGCGCGCCGGCACATCCGGGCTTTGCCGATTCGGTGCAGGTGGACAAGTACACGCACACCCTGCATGGCAACTGGACACTGCAGTTTGGCCTGGCACGCTCGTCGGAAAAATCCTTCAAGATCGACCCCACGGTACAGAACCCCAGCTTCAGCGGCTACTGGGCCTGGCCCTGCACCATGTTCAACGTACCGCCCGGTGCCGATTTCATGACGGTCATCTATGAATACCCACAGGATGCCGAGACCACCTTGCAGTACTACGACATTTATTTCCGCAACAAGGAGCTGACCGCAGAACAGCAGGCACTGGTGGAGTGGTATCGCACTGTCTTCCGGCCGGAAGACTTGCGGCTGGTGGAAAGCGTGCAGCGCGGACTGAAGTCGCGTGGCTACCGCGGGCAGGGCCGCATCATGACCGATCGCCAGCGCAGTGGCATCAGTGAGCACGGCATTGCCCACTTCCACCAGCTGGTGGCGCGCCAGCACCAGGACTGATGCCACCTGCGGCGGTGCCGGTTGGCGGTCGCCGCCGCTTTTGCGGAGTTTCCGATGAAATTGCAAGACCCCCTGCTGTTGCGACAGCACGCGTATATCAATGGCCAATGGTGCGCTGCCGATGGGGCGGACACCTTTGCCGTACACGACCCGGCCACGGATCAGCTGATTGCCCATCTTCCGTTGATGGGTGAAGCGGAAGCCATGCGTGCCATTCAGGCCGCCGATGCGGCGCTGCCGGCCTGGCGCGACCTGACGGCAAAAGAACGCGCCCGGCTATTACGCCGGTGGTTTTTCCTGCTGGAGCAACACGAAGAAGACCTGGCGCGGCTGATGACCTGGGAGCAGGGCAAGCCACTGGCCGAGGCGCGCGGTGAAATCCGCTATGCCGCCTCATTTGTCGAATGGTTTGCCGAAGAAGCCAAGCGTCTGTATGGCGATGTGATTCCGGCGCCGCGCCAGGACCAGACACTGCTGGTGATGCGCGAGCCGATTGGCGTTTGTGCCGCCATCACACCGTGGAATTTCCCGGCCGCCATGATTACCCGCAAGGCTGCCCCGGCGCTGGCGGCTGGCTGTAGCATCGTCATCAAGCCAGCCAACGAAACCCCGCTATCCGCCCTGGCGCTGGCCGAGCTGGCCCACCGTGCCGGCATTCCGCCGGGTGTGTTCAATATCGTTACTGGCGATGCCCAGGCCATTGGCCAGCAGTTCAGCACCCATCCGCTGGTACGCAAGCTCAGCTTTACCGGCTCCACGCCAATCGGCAGGCTGCTGATGGCGCAGTGCGCCGGCACCATCAAGAAAGTCTCGCTGGAACTGGGCGGCAATGCGCCCTTCATCGTGTTTGACGATGCCGATCTGGACGCTGCGGTGGAGGGTGCCATCCAGGCCAAGTTCCGCAATGCCGGCCAGACCTGTGTCTGCGTCAACCGCTTTTATGTTCACCAGTCGGTGTATCACGCGTTTCTGCAGCGTTTCTGCGCCAGGGTTGCCGAATTACGGGTGGGGAATGGCTTTGCCGAGGCCAGCGAGATCGGCCCATTGATTTCTGCCCGTGCCGTCAGCAAGGTGCAATCCCTGCTGGACGATGCCGTGCAGCGTGGAGCCCGTTTGCTGACCGGCGGACACAGCCTGGCTGCCGGGCCGCAGTACTTTGCCCCCACTGTCATTGCCGATGTCAAGCCGGGCATGCGCCTGCTCGACGAGGAAATTTTCGGACCACTGGCACCGGTGATGCCGTTTGCCAGCGACCAAGAGGTCGTCATGCTGGCCAATGCCACCATTTACGGCCTGGCCGCCTACTTCTACAGCCGCGACATCAGCCGCGTGTGGCGCGTCGCCCGGCAACTGGAGTACGGCATTGTCGGCATCAACACCGGCATGGTGTCCAACGAGGTGGCCCCCTTTGGCGGCATCAAGCAGTCCGGTCTGGGGCGCGAGGGCTCCCGTTACGGCATTGATGACTATCTTGAGTCCAAATACCTGTGCATGGCGTGCTGAACGTCCCGCGCCGTGTTTCCAGTCAACCACGAGCATCAAGCAACATGACCCACCAGACCCCGAATATTGCCGTCCGCGTGGTGCGGATAGAACAAGCCAGCCCCCTGATCAAACGCTTCACCCTGCAGGCCGCAGATGGTGGCAGCCTGCCGGCATTTGGCGGCGGCAGCCATGTCATTGTGCAAATCCCCGCCGCCAGCGGTTTGCTCTACAACGCCTATTCCCTGCTCAGCTCGCCTTTCCAGTTGCAGCACTACCAGATTGCCGTGCGGCGCGAAGCAGCCTCCCGCGGCGGTTCGGCTTTCATGCACGAACAACTGGCAGAAGGCGACATTCTGCAGATATCCCCGCCCAACAATCTGTTTGCACTGCATGCCAGCAGTGGCCGGCAGATTCTGATTGCCGGTGGCATCGGCATCACGCCCTTCATGTCGCAGATGGAAGAGTTACAGGCCAGCGGCGCAAGCTTTGAACTGCATTACGCTTTTCGCAGTCGCGAACAAGCAGCGTTTGTTGAAGAACTGACCGCCCGCTACGGTGCGCACTGCCATTTTCATGATGCCGCCCAAGGCGAGTTGTGCGATGTCGCCGGCTTGCTGCAGCAGATGGCCGAGCAGGACCATGTCTATGTCTGCGGGCCGCAGTCGCTGATCGAGGCGGTGCAGGTGGCCGGGGCGGCGCAGGGCATAGCGCCAGCACGCCTGCATTGGGAACAGTTTGCCGTCAGCACGCAAGGCGGAGCAGCATTTACCGTGGTGCTGGCCCGTTCCGGGCGCGAAATCCCGGTGGCGGCAGGACAAAGCATTCTGCAAGCTATCGAGAACGATGGCACGGTTGCCGTGGATTGCCTGTGCCGCGAGGGCGTATGTGGCACCTGTGAGGTGGGCATTGTCGAGGGCGAGGCCGAACATCGCGACCAGTACCTCAGTGACGAAGAAAAGCAGGCGCAAAAGAGCCTGCTGATCTGTGTATCGCGCGCGCGCGGTGCACGGCTGGTGCTGGATCTGTGAGTGGTGGCCGGCGCTCGGCCGGCCATGCGCTGGCGCTGGATGACGCTGTCGGTTGAATGATGACAGTTGCTCTTCAGCCGCTGGTTGCAGGGTGACAGCTGGCAAGTGATTTCCTTGACAACTGTCACTGATAAAGCCGTATGCACTGGGCTAGAATGGATGACAGTTTCCGGCGCGCGGTGATCCCGCTGCGACTGCAGTCCCGGCGCCTCACGATTGGCCTACAAGGACATCCCTGCCATGAACCATACCTATCTTGCCCACCTGGAAGCCACGCTGGCCCAAATCCGCGCCGATGGTTTTGAAAAGCCGGAACGGGTGATTGCCACCCCGCAGCGTGCCGATATCGCCCTGTCCGGTGGTGGGCATGTACTCAACTTCTGCGCCAACAACTATCTGGGCCTGGCCGATGATGCGCGCCTGATCGACGCCGCCAAGCGCGGGCTGGATGACTATGGCTATGGCTGCGCCTCGGTGCGCTTCATCTGCGGCACACAGCAGATTCATAAAGAGCTGGAACAAGCCATTTCCAGCTTCCTCGGTACCGACGACACCATCCTGTATTCCAGCTGTTTCGATGCCAACGGCGGCGTGTTCGAAACCCTGCTGGGTGAAGAAGACGCGGTGATTTCCGACGAGCTGAACCACGCCTCCATCATCGATGGCGTGCGCCTGTGCAAGGCCAAGCGTTTCCGCTACAAAAACAATGACATGGCCGATCTGGAAGCCCAGCTGCTTGCCGCCGAAGCGGCCGGTGCGCGCTTCAAGCTGATCGTCACCGATGGCGTGTTCTCCATGGACGGCATCATTGCCGACCTGAAAACCCTGTGCGAAGTGGCGGGCCGTCATGGTGCCATCGTGATGGTGGACGACTCCCACGCCGTCGGTTTCATTGGTGAAAATGGTGCCGGTACGCCAGAACTGTGTGGCGTGGCCGACAAGGTGGATATCTACACCGGCACGCTGGGCAAGGCGCTGGGTGGGGCTTCCGGTGGTTATGTATCCGGCCGCAAACCCATCATCGACCTGTTGCGTCAGCGCTCACGTCCTTATCTGTTCTCCAACAGCCTGGCTCCGGCCATTGCCGCCGCCAGCCTGGAAGTGCTCAAGCTGATCCAGAACGAAGGCCAGCAGCTGCGCGCCCAGCTCAAGCGCAATGCCGAATTGTTCCGCAACGAAATGTCTGCGGCCGGCTTCACCCTGGTGCCGGGCCAGCATCCCATCATCCCGGTGATGCTGGGCGATGCCCGTCTGGCTGGCGAAATGGCCGCCCGCCTGCTGCAAGAAGGGGTGTATGTGATCGGCTTCTCCTTCCCGGTGGTGCCCAAGGGCAAGGCGCGCATCCGCACCCAGATGTCCGCCGGTCACACGGTGGAGCAGGTGCAGCGTGCGGTGGCCGCCTTCATCAAGGTGGGCCGTGAGCTGAAAGTGATCGACTGAACCGCATCCAGACTTTTGCCCGTGGGCCTGCTGGCCGGCGGGCGCGCAACAGACAGGCAGGTAAACGCAATGAAAGCACTCTCCAAACTCAAGTCCGCACCCGGTTTGTGGATGAACGATGTGGCTCAGCCGGAAATCGGCCATAACGACCTGCTGATCAAGATCAGCAAAACCGCCATCTGCGGCACCGACATCCATATCTGGAACTGGGACGAATGGGCGCAAAAAACCATTCCGGTACCGATGCACGTCGGCCACGAATACGTGGGCGTGGTGGCCGCCATGGGCTCCGAAGTGCGTGGCTTTGAAATCGGCCAGCGTGTGTCGGGCGAAGGTCATATCACCTGCGGCCATTGCCGCAACTGTCGTGCCGGCCGTCGCCACCTGTGCCGCAATACGGTGGGCGTGGGCGTCAACCGCGAAGGCGCATTTGCCGAATACCTGGTGATTCCGGCCTTCAATGCCTTCCCGATTCCGGATGATATTTCCGACGATCTGGCGGCCATCTTCGACCCCTTCGGCAATGCGGTGCATACCGCGCTGTCCTTCAATCTGGTGGGCGAGGATGTGCTGATCACCGGTGCCGGCCCCATCGGCATCATGGCGGTGGCCATTGCCAAGCATGTGGGGGCGCGCCATATCGTCATCACCGACGTCAACGACTACCGCCTCGATCTGGCACGCCAGATGGGGGCCAGCCGTGCGGTGAACGTGGCGCGTGAAGACCTGAAACAGGTGATGAGCGAGCTGCACATGTGCGAAGGCTTTGATGTGGGCCTGGAAATGTCCGGCAATCCGCAGGCCTTCCGCCAGATGCTGGAAACCATGAACCACGGCGGCAAGGTGGCGCTGCTGGGTATTCCGCCGTCCAATACCGCCATCGACTGGAACCAGGTCATCTTCAAGGGCCTGGAAATCAAGGGCATCTATGGCCGCGAGATGTTTGAAACCTGGTACAAGATGGTGGCGCTGATCCAGTCCGGGCTGGACATCCGCCCCATCATCACCCATCACTTCAAGGTGGATGATTTCGAGCAGGGCTTTGCCACCATGCTGTCCGGCCAAAGCGGCAAGGTGATTCTGGACTGGAACTGATGGCCAGGACTCGCCTGCCAAGCCAGGCAGGCTGATGACAACAGGCCCGGCATGACCGGGCCTTGTCATTGCGGTGTTGGCTTGCGCTGATGTCGTGATTGCCCTCTGTGTCTGCCCTTTTTCCCCCGGGGTGGGGCGCTGTAATGTGTCATGTCAATTTGGCAAGATGTCATGATCGGTCCTGCTGGTCATCATGCTGACATCAGGGCTATTTAGGCTGCTAACTTGCGCGATCAGGATGAGTAAAGCACATGGGTAACAAGGGGTGGATGGGCAGGTGGTGTCTGCTGTCATGCTGGGCCGTGCTGCATGCACTGCCTGCGCTGGCGGACTCCCGCGTTCTGACCATCGGGGTTGAGGCGCTGGATTACGCGCCTTATTACTATCTGGACGGCAATGGCAATTACCGGGGGCTGGCACGGGATGTGCTGGATGCCTTTGCCCGCCGTCAGGGCTATGTCTTTGTCTACAAGCCGATGCCGACTGCACGGCTGATGCATGCCTTTCTGGCCGAGCAGAGTGTCGATTTCAAATTTCCCGATCATCCGCGCTGGAGTGTGGAAGCCAGGCGTGGCGTGCTGCTCAGCTATAGCCTGCCGCTGGTGACGCTGAGCGAGGGCTTGCTGGTGCGTGCGCCACATCAGCCCTTGAAGCTGGAGCAGCTGCACAATATGGCCACCCTCACCGGTTTTACCCCGGTGGCTTATCTGGACCAGTTGCACAGCGGCCAGATCCGGCTGACGGAAAACAGCTCGCAGCAGGGGTTGTTGCGGCAGTTGCTGGTCGGGCGCGTGCAGGCGGTCTATCTGGATTGGAATGTCGGCATGCGCATGGCGCGTAGCATGGCGGCAGCCGGCCAGCTGGAACCGGCACGCGAATTGCCGGTGGACCGGGTGCCGCTGATGCTGTCCTCCACGCGCTATCCGGAAATCATCGACCAATTCAACCAATTCCTGCAGCAGCAAGCCGGCCTGTTGCAGCGTTTGCGCCAGCATTATCATCTGTCGGAATAAGCTGGCTTTTCGTGCAAGGCACAACGCGGCGTGCGTTCTGGCCGTCGCCTTGCTTTTCGCCGGGGGCGCTAGGCGGTAGAATCGTCCTTTGACTTTTCACTAGCTACCCCACGTCTATGCTTACCTTCCAGGAAATCATCCTTACCCTCCAGAATTATTGGAACGAGCAAGGGTGCGTCATCATGCAACCCTTCGACATGGAGGTGGGCGCCGGTACCTCGCATCCGGCCACCTGTCTGCGTGCCATCGGCCCGGAGCCGTGGAATGCAGCCTATGTGCAGCCCTCGCGTCGTCCCAAGGACGGCCGCTACGGTGAAAACCCGAACCGCCTGCAGCATTACTACCAGTTCCAGGTAGCGCTCAAGCCGTCGCCGGCCAATATCCAGGAACTCTATCTGGGTTCGCTCAAGGTGCTGGGCATCGACCCCACCGTGCACGACATCCGTTTTGTCGAGGACGACTGGGAAAACCCGACGCTGGGTGCCTGGGGCCTGGGCTGGGAAGTGTGGCTGAACGGCATGGAAGTGACCCAGTTCACCTACTTCCAGCAAGTGGGCGGCCTGGATTGCAAGCCGGTGCTGGGTGAAATCACCTATGGCATCGAGCGTCTGGCCATGTATCTGCAAGGCGTGGAAAACGTCTACGACCTGCTGTGGACGGTTTACCCGAATGGTCAGCGTGTGACCTACGGCGACGTCTACCACCAGAACGAAGTGGAGCAGTCCACCTACAACTTCGAACACGCCAATGTGCCCAAGCTGTTCGAACTGTTCAGCTACTACGAATCCGAAGCCAAGCGCCTGCTGGACATCCCGCTGGCGCTGCCGGCTTACGAAATGGTGCTCAAGGCCGGCCACTGCTTCAACCTGCTGGATGCGCGCGGTGCCATTTCGGTGACCGAACGTGCCACCTATATCGGCCGGGTACGCACCCTGTCGCGTGGCGTGGCACAAGCCTATTACGCCTCGCGCGAGGCGCTGGGCTTTCCCATGTGTCCCAAGGCCTGATTGCCAATGAAACTCAGGATCAGCCTGTTGCTTGCCCTGGCCGCCGCGCCGGCGCTGGCCGAAACCGCCGATTGGGGCGTCTACCAGCAGGGCTCTGCCCTGGAACTGGCCATGGACCGCAATGCCATCTGGGTGGAGAAAGACGGGCTGGTCCATTTTGTGAATCAGGAACGGTTCAGCGAACGCCAGTACGACAAGGCCACCGACATCAAGTATTACATCCGTCGCACCACCGGCTATGCCGATTGCGCCAGACAGCAATATGTTTTTGTCGGCTTCGAATACGCCAGTAAAAGCGGTCGTCAGCTGTACTCCACCATGTTTCCGGTACAACGTTTTGCCTGGAAATGGCAGCCGGTGGAAGCAGGCTCGGTGGCTGACACCATGTTGCAAGTCGTGTGCTATCTCGCCAAAACCGCTCCGCACAAGAAACCTGAATAAATCATGAACGCCACCCTGCTTATCGAGTTGCTCACCGAAGAGCTGCCGCCCAAGGCGCTGGAAAAGCTGTCGCTCAGCTTTGCCCAGACCATTTCCGAAGAACTGAAAAAACTGCAATTTGTCGCTGCCGATGTCGAGGCCATTGCCTTTGCCTCGCCGCGCCGTCTGGCGGTGCAGGTGCCGGCGGTGCTGGCGGTGCAGCCGGATCAGAAAATCGTGCGCAAGGGCCCGGCCGTGGCCGCTGGCATGAAAGATGGCCAGCCCACTCCGGCGCTGGCCGGTTTTGCCCGCTCCTGCGGCGTGGACGTGTCTGCGCTCAGCACCATGAGCGATGGCAAGCAGGATGTATTTGCCTACGAGAGCACCAAAACGGGCGAAGCACTGGCTGCCGTGCTCACCGATATCGTGGCGCTGGCGCTGAAAAAGTTGCCGATTCCCAAGCTGATGCACTGGGGCGATCTGGACTACCAGTTTGTGCGTCCGGTGCATGGCCTGATCATGCTGTGGGGCGAAACCGTGATCGAAGGCGGCGTGCTGGGCCTGTCCAGCCGCAATGCCACCCGTGGTCACCGCTTCCTGTCCTCCGGCGATGTGTTTGTCGAAAAAGCCGATGACTACGCCCGCGTGCTGTTCGAGCAGGGCAAGGTGCTGGCCAGCTTCAATGCCCGCCGCGAACTGATCAAGAAGCGCCTGGCTGACGCCGCCGCCGTGCATGGTGCCACCATTGCCGCCGACGATGCCCTGCTGGACGAAGTGACCGCCCTGGTGGAATGGCCGGTGGTGCTGGAAGCCGGCTTCGAGGCCGAATTCCTCAAGGTGCCGCAGGAATGCCTGATTCTGACCATGCAGCAGAACCAGAAGTACTTCCCGCTGCTGGATGCCAATGGCAAGCTGATGAACCGCTTCCTGCTGGTGTCCAATCTGGAAACCGCCGACCCCAGCCACATCATCCAGGGTAATGAGCGCGTGCTGCGCGCCCGCCTGTCCGATGCCAAGTTCTTCTTCGAACAGGATCAGAAAGCCCGTCTGGAAACCCGTCTGGCCAAACTGGCCGAAGTGGTTTACCACAACAAGATCGGCAGCCAGCTGGAACGGGTGGAGCGCCTGCAGTCCATCGCCGGCCAGATTGCCGCGCAACTGGGTGCGGACCAGTCCGTGGCCGAGCGTGCCGCCTTGCTGGCCAAGGCCGACCTGGTCACCGACATGGTGGGTGAATTCCCCGAACTGCAAGGCGTGATGGGCATGTACTACGCCCAGCACGACGGCGAAAGCGAGGTAGTTGCCGCCGCCATCGAAGGTCACTACCACCCGCGCTTTGCCGGTGACAGCCTGCCGCAGGGCGACATCGCCACCGCCGTGGCACTGGCTGACAAGCTGGAAGCCATTGTCGGTATCTGGGGCATCGGCCTGATTCCCACTGGCGACAAGGACCCGTACGCCCTGCGTCGTGCCGCCCTGGGTGTGCTGCGCATGGTGCTGGCCGCCAAGCTGGACCTGAAGGCCCTGCTGGCGCTGGTGGCTGCAGCCTTCCCGGCCGGCAAGCTGTCCGCCACCACGGCGGACGAAGTGTTTGCCTTCATGATGGACCGCCTGAAGAACTATCTGGCGGCCGACTATCAGGCCGACGAAGTGGACGCCGTGCTGGCACTGGCCCCTTCCGTGCTGAACGAAGTGCCGGCGGTGCTGGCTGCGGTGGCTGCCTTCAAGGCGCTGCCGGAAGCCGCCACCCTGGCTGCCGCCAACAAGCGGGTGAAGAACATCCTGAAGAAAACCGAAGGCGAAGTGGGCGAGGTCAATCCGGCCCTGCTGAGCGAAGCGGCCGAGCAGGCACTGTACGCTGCGGTGAGCGAACTGGCTCCGCAGGTGGACGCCAAGTTTGCCGCCCACGACTTTGCCGGTGCGCTGGCGCAGCTGTCCAGCCTGAAGGCGCCGGTGGATGCCTTCTTTGATGGCGTGATGGTGATGGCGGACGACCTGGCGGTACGGGCCAACCGCATCGCCTTGCTGGCCCGCCTGGCAGCCCTGTTCAACCGCGTGGCAGACATCTCGCTGCTGGCGGATTAACCCGGGAAGGGAGTGGAGAGTCGGGAGTAGGGAGGAGGCGGCAAGTGTGGCCCCTTGCCATGTCATGGCAAAACACATGGCTGTTTACTCCCCACTCACCACTCCCCGCTCCCTGAGCCCTACTCAGGAAGTGCTCTCTCAATCATGAAACTCGTTATCCTGGACCGCGACGGCGTCATCAACGAAGACCGCGATGATTTCGTCAAGAACACCATGGAGTGGGTGCCGCTGCCGCACAGCCTGGAAGCCATTGCCAACCTGACCCAGGCTGGCTGGCATGTGGTGGTGGCGACCAACCAGTCCGGGCTGGCCCGTGGCCTGTTCGATGTGCACGCGCTCAATGCCATGCATGAAAAGATGCACCGGCTGGTCGGGCAGGCCGGTGGCCGCATCGACGCCATCGCCTACTGCCCGCATGGCCCGGATCATGGCTGTGAATGCCGCAAGCCGTTGCCGGGCATGGTGCTGGAGCTGGCCGAGCGCTTCAATGTCAAGCTGCAGGGCCTGCCGCTGATTGGCGACAGCCTGCGCGATCTGGAATCCGTTGCCGCCGTGGGTGGCCAGCCCATCCTGGTGCGTACCGGCAAGGGCATGCAAACCCTGGAAAAGGGCGGCCTGCCCGAAGGAACGCTGGTGTTCGACGACCTGTTCGACGCCGCCGAGCACTTGATCAATCTGTGAACTGGCTAAGTCCAAGGCTGATATAACCCATGATCTGGATTCGTAATCTGATTTACTGGCTGTTGCTGCTGATTGTCACGCCGCTGTGCTTTCTGGGCCTGTTCATCGCCGCACCGCTGCCGCGCCGTACCCGCCATGTGTTTGGCGAGAGCTGGGCCAAGATCATGCTGTGGCTGCTGGTGCATGTGGTGGGGCTGAAATACCGGGTGATCGGCACGGAAAACATTCCGTCCGAGCCTTCCATCATCTGCTCCAAGCATCAGTCCGGCTGGGAAACGCTGGCCTTGCAGAAAATCTTTCCCTCGCAGATTTATGTCGCCAAGCGCGAGCTGCTGTGGTTGCCCTTCTTCGGCTGGGGCCTGGCCTTGATGAACCCCATTGCCATCAACCGTTCCGACCGTTCCCGCGCCAATGACCGCATGCTGCAACAAGGGCTGGAGCGCAAGAAACACGG
>NZ_JAELTZ010000164.1:0-321 GCF_016429115.1 Aquitalea sp. ASV15
CCCCCCCCCCCCCCCCCCCCCCCCCCCCCCCCCCCCCCCCCCCCCCCCCCCCCCCCCCCCCCCCCCCCCCCCCCCCCCCCCCCCCCCCCCCCCCCCCCCCCCCCCCCCCCCCCCCCCCTTTTTAATGCTCCGGCGACCACCGAGATCTACACTGTTGTTCGTTCGTCGGCAGCGTCAGATGTGTATAAGAGACAGGGTCTACTACGTGTCACGCCAGCAGTTCATCTACCTTTATCCCTTCGCCCCCGCCGCCGATTACCACTACACCCTGGCCACGCCCAACGGCGTGTTCTGGCGCATGGCGCTGCCGGAGGCAAACCC
>NZ_JAELTZ010000165.1:0-321 GCF_016429115.1 Aquitalea sp. ASV15
ACGAAAAAATGGTGGAGTACGACATCCCGGCCATGGTGCATGTGTCCACCAGCTGCAACTGCGCCTTCCACACCACCGGCGCGCATTATCTGAACGCAGACACCACCGCCTTCATGCAATGCCTGACTTCCGATTTGTTCAGCGACTTCCCCACGCTGCGCTTTGTCATCCCGCACGGCGGCGGTGCAGTGCCGTACCACTGGGGCCGCTTCCGCGGGCTGGCGCAGGAAATGAAAAAGCCGCTGCTCAAGGACCACCTGCTCAACAACATCTTCTTTGACACCTGCGTCTACCACCAGCCCGGCATCGACCTGCTGACCA
>NZ_JAELTZ010000166.1:0-321 GCF_016429115.1 Aquitalea sp. ASV15
CCCCCCCCCCCCCCCCCCCCCCCCCCCCCCCCCCCCCCCCCCCCCCCCCCCCCCCCCCCCCCCCCCCCCCCCCCCCCCCCCCCCCCCCCCCCCCCCCCCCCCCCCCCCCCCCCCCCTTTTTTAATGACACGGCGACCACCGAGATCTACACTGTTGTTCGTTCGTCGGCAGCGTCAGATGTGTATAAGAGACAGGTACATACGCCAGCGGGCGCTGGCGATAGCCGGTGGCGGACAGCAGCAGGCCAGACAATTGCTCGCCGTATTGCAGGAAATAACTGCGCGCGATAAAGGAACCCATGCTGTGGCCAAACAGCAGCAG